>CAZVXG010000084.1:0-5208 GCA_964631635.1 uncultured bacterium
GAGCCAGGCGTAGCCGGCGCTGAAGCAGCTCAACTTGAATAAGTTGAGCGATGCAGGCGGGTCTCAAATTCAGTGGCTGTCCGACGCAGTCAGAAACCAATTTTTCAAGTTGTTTGTGTATAACGCTCAATAATCTCATGGAGCCTCCTCATTCGGCGCAGAGCACAAAGATCCCGTTGCATAAGCGATGGCCGCAAGCGCCGTGAACCAGTTTTTTTGCGAACCTGCTTTCTTCGAGCGGGCATCGGCTAGAGAGCTGAGCGCTTTCATCACATCGAGAATGGTCATCGTCCCCGCCTTATATCCGGTCAATGCGATATCGAACTCGAGCTTTGCAGCTTTCAGATATTCTTCCGAATCGGCCAGGTTCGATGCTGCGGTTTTTACCCCCAAATGCGCCGTCGTTACGCTCTGGATAAGAGCGAGTTCGGTCTGGAGCATTGTGGCGCGTGAAACATCCAGGTTCGCCTGGGCGTTTCTCACGCCGTTTTTATAAAAGAATCCCTGAAACAGAGGGAACGTCAAAAAAATCTCTGCAGACCAATGAGGCCCTTGTTCCTGGCGCCCTTTCTGAAACCAGTAGTGGCCGATATCGAATGAGCTGCCTAAGACTGGATAGACGGCGCGCCTTGCGTTCAACAGCAGCGCTTCTTTCGCCTTCACGTTCGCCTGGGCAGCCAGAAAATCCTGTCTTTCCTCTTGAGCTCTTGCGACTAGACAATCGACGCTCTCCAAAATGGGATTCGCTGCGATTTGCTCTGGAAGAGGCTGCACATGGAAACGGAGGTTTGCAGGCAGACCTAAGTCGACCGCGAGCTGTGCGAAGGCGTTCTCTACATTTTGTTTTTGAGTGGTGAGGTCGATTTTGCTCTGTAGATACTGCGTCCTGGCCTGGGCTACGTCTCCAAGAGCCGCCAACCCCAACGAGAACCGCTCGTTTGCCGCGTCGAGCGACATCTGGGCATTTTCCAAATTCGCTCCATTGGATTTAAGGAGCGCAAGCTGATAGAGGTAATCGTAGGTGTCGTCCATCACTGTTTGGATGACGATTTGGATCTCCTGATTGTGATTCAGGTCGGCGTAATAGAGAGCTTCGCGGGCAGCGAGGGCGGCCGATGTACGCTGCCCAAAATCGAACAACGTATAGGATAAGGTGAGATCGGGACCTACTTGCGTAAAGTAAAAAGGAATCGGAGATCCCAAGCCCTGCTGGATTCCCAATTGGCTCTGCGTCGGCGTTGTCGAAGTTCCCGTGGGAGCCGTACTTCCCAATAGAGTATTCACAGTCGTGTCGGCGCTTCTGAAGCGAAGGTAGCTCCCGTTGAAGCCGACGCTGGGATAGAACCCGCTTAAACTCTGTCCATATTGGGCCGCTGCGGAGCGGGCCATCGCCCAGGTCTGTTTGGTCGAAGGATTATTTTGAAGCGCGATATCGATCAACTCCGCCACATTCAGTTCAGACGTATCGAACGATGAAGGCAGCAGGGTCTGGCAATATTTCGACGAGACGAGGCAGGTTCCTTTCATCGGCACCCACGTGGAAAATGGCGTGGCTGGCGCCAGGGATAGCGGGTTGGCGGCCTCGCGCGCGCAGCCCCAAAGCAAGGCCAGAGCGATTGCAATCGCGATTCCCCCTTTCAACACAACACCCCCTAAAGAAGGTTATGTAAGAGAATGAGAGCGAAGTTTCAAGAGTTATTTTTTTGCATGTTTTTCTCGGGGCAAATGGGATTTCCGGGTAAGGATCAGGATGAACCCAGGCCTTATAAGACCTGGGATTTTGAAGGTTTAGAAATGCGCAAAGGTCTTAGGGAGTGTACCGTAAAGATTGCTTCGTCGCTTTTCGATACACTCCCCAGTTCACAGAAGAAGGCGCATTCAACCATGGGGGGCGACTCTGTTCACACTTGCCTCAAAATGATCTTGGGTGAGAGGAAGATGTGAGGTTAATAAAATTTCTCTGACAATGTTCCGGACATGCTCTGCGTTTGCGAGAAGCATATCAAAGTTATCTTGCGTCAGGAGACTAGCTTCGTGCAAGACGTTGAGTACCTTGGTAATATTCGCAGCATGCTCTGCGTTTACGCAAAACGTATCGAAATTCGCTTGCGTCAGGAGATCATCCCTGTGCAAAAAAACGAGTCCATTGACAATATCTCGGGCATACTCTCCGTTTGTGACAAGCACATCAAAGTTATCTTGCGTCAGGAAATTAGCGTCGTGCAAGATGTTGAGTCCATAGGTAATATCCGCAGCATGCACTGTGTTTACGCTAAACGCATCGAAATTCGCTTGCGTCAGGAGATTATCCCTGTGCAAAAGAACGAGTCCATTGACAATATCTCGGGCATTCGCTCCGCTTGCGAGAATCATATCGAAGCTCTCTTCCGTCAGGAGCTGAGTGTCGCGCAAGACCTGGATTTCAGGGATGATATCCTGGGCATACTGCGCATTTGCGAACAGTATATCGTTGCCTTGTAGAGGAACGAATCCATAATTATGAATAGACCTTAATATAACCATATGCCTCCATTTTATGAGCAATTGTGCGAAATAGCATAGACAGGCGATCCTTTTTTTTACACAAATTTTTGATCGCCGTTTTTCTCTATTAGGAATATCGACCCTCTGTCGAAGACAAGCGAGGCAGGCCGAGTCTCCTCGGAGAGAATAAAAAACATTTTATCTATTTTTTTAAATCCATGGATATGCAATCATATCTCAGTAAATTAAATGAATTATTATGTCGGTAGCAGTTCATTTACATTCAATTATTCAACCGCATGCGCACAGAGAAACTCTTGCCGAGAAGGTATTGCTGGCTGTCCATGCAACGAAGCCTTTGAGCCTTCAAAGAGAAATCGAGGCTTTAACTCCGCAGCAACTCAAAGATCTCCTGGATGAGATCGTTCTAGATCTTCAGCCGAAAGAATTGGATCGATTGGCGGCGATGATTCCCCTGGAAACGCTCGAAGCGGCGGTCCGCGCGCAATATCCGGAGCATGTAAACGCATTGCAAACCGCTAAGGAGATGCTGCAAGAAGCAAAATACTATCTTGCGACAACCGAATGCAAAGCATCGCCTACTCTGAAGGCACACCTCGCCTCTATCCTCAATGCCCTCATTTCGATCCTGGAGAGCTTTTTGACAGCCTTTGGAATCGCCAATTTTTTCAAAGCGCCTGAAAATGCTATGGATGCCGAGTTCAAGAGCCAAAAAATCATGATGCTGCTCTCCTTATTCGCTATGCTGAGCGGAATTCTGCTCCCTCTCCTCGGTCCTACGTTCGGCGCAAGCGTCATAGGGGGCGTTCTTCTCAGCCTCTCGGCCTTGAGTTTGATCTATCCTTTTTTCAAACCCCAAGCCTCCAGGCTGCCAATGGGAGAAAATTGGACCGGGCAACTCCAGCAGGGAACTCTTTTCGTCGTGGACGGGAGGAAAAAGACGCTCGATGAAATCGCCCGCGCCCTGATCGCCGGAAAACAAACAAAGACTCACGCGATGCTGCTCGGTAAGACCGGCATTGGAAAAACTGCGACGGCGAGAGCGTTTGTACAAGCTGTCGAAAGGGGCGATTATCCTGAACTCTTGGGAAAACAGATCTTCTATTTCAATACGGCAGACCTTTTTGGGGGTACCGAAATGTTTTCCTATGCCAATAAAATCTTTGCCCAAATCAGCGAGGCGATGGGACGGCACCGGGAGAATTTCATCCTGATTTTCGATGAGATCCATATGGCGTGCCAAAAAACCGAACAGGGAGCTTTAAGCGATCAGCTCAAAACCTTTTTAGATCCTGGGGTCGATAACTTTCCTTATGTCATCGGAATCACAACCGAAGAGGAATATTATCAGGAAATTTATGCCAATAACGCCGCTTTTGCGCGCCGTTTTCAGCGGATCGTCATCGAGAACACGGACGAGCTGGAAACGGTCAAAATCCTCAGTAACGCCTTTCTCAAACAGTCGCCGGCAACCCTTCTCGAGCCAAACGCCCTTCGAACGCTTCTCCGCAAAACAAAAGAAGCATTCGGGGAGACGCTTCAACAGCCTGCGACCTCCTTAAAAATTCTCTCCCAATGCATCAACCGCACTACCGCAACGCAGGCGAGCGTACTCGAAAAAAGAGTGGAAGAGATTCGGGACCGCATTCAAGCGCTCTATGCGCAAGACGCGGGGCAGCTTCCTTACGGCAGGAAAAAATTGGCGCCTGCGCTTGAGGCGAAGCTCGGCGAGTTGGAGGCCGAATTAAACGCAGCCAGAAAAAGCTTGGAACGGCTCTTCAAAAATCGGGACCGTTTGCTCGAGATCAAAAGAGCAGCCCTAAAAAAGGTCGTCGATACAGAAAACTCCACAGCCGATGCGCAGCAATTAAATGCGTTCTTACTCCAAAGCCATTTCCAGGCCCGCCTGCTCGAAGATAAAATTAGACGCGAAGCGAATCGGCTCAATATCAAAATAACGATCGATTCGCCCCTCATCGAAGCGGTGATCGCCGAGACTCAAGAAAGCGAGCGGAGAGTCCAAGAGGCCGTTGCGAGAGGCCGCGAGCAGATCGCAATTCGCGCGATATAATAATAACATTTATCAAAATTAAACTTCAGAACTGCGGGCTGATGAACGCCCTAGGAGTTAAGAACGTCTCAATCTTTGGGTCTTTGAATATAGGCTGTTTTTTCCCGGAAGTCCAAGCAGATCTTGTGCGTCTTGAAAAAGTCAATCCCCAAAGCACCATCGAACTCGTTCGAGAGATCGGACGTGATTGGATAGGATAAAAAGTTCCAAAGTCCTAAATCCTGTCCGTCAACCGCTATCGATAGAACGATTGAGTCTTTCGGTTGTATGGAAGATTCTCTATACAGAGAATGGGAAGCTCCTGTATCCAGGAGAAATTTCCTGGTTCCAATATTCGTTTGAATCGAAAGCACGGGTCCGCACTTGGATGATTCAAGTGGCGTTTTTATAAAGTCTGAAGGATCAAATGCAACTTTTTCGCTTAATGCCTCTACGTTTTGCGCTAAAAAAATGGATGAATTTTGAAGGTCAAATAAACAGATTAGGTCATTAAATAAAGACCATCCTACTCTACCATCGATGTACAATAAACTTAATCGTTCTTTGATTTTACCGAACAGAGATTTTGTCTGCTGAGCCTTTGTGCCTTTTGTCAAAAAATCGATGTTTTCTTCACATACAACTCCTCCGCT
>CAZVXG010000085.1:0-5193 GCA_964631635.1 uncultured bacterium
ATGAAAAGAAAGAGGTTTAACGAGAGACGGTTTGGCAGTTACCTGTGTCCGCCATGTCCGCCGCCGCCGCCGCCACTACCTCTGTGTCCGTCGCCACCGCCACTCCTGTGTCCGCTGCTGCCCCTGCTTTTTTCGCGATGGTTGGGATGATAGTGATTGCGATTTGAGGGGTAGTCCCGATGGTTGCGCCGCCATCCCCAGTAATCATCCTCATTGTCGAACCAGATGCCAAAATAGAATCCCGGCCCGTACCATTCATCGGTCTGTTCCTCTTCTGCATACACTTCATCTTGGTCTTCGACTTGCGCTAGCATCCTGTCCGTTGCATTCAGACATTGGATGGAGAGGAGAATTGGAAGGGAGAGCGCGATGAAGCGAGAAAACATGAGTTGCATTTGCCACCTCTAAAATTCTCTTCTAACACGTGAAGATATTTCTGCCTCACATTTTCTCTTTGGGTCTAATAACCAATCCATAGCTCAACGACTTGTGTTCATTCTTTATCGCGCAATATCTCGGTTTGGTATGATTGAAGAAAAAATAATAGCAAAAGAACATAGCTGATCCTATGAGAGTGTTAATTACGGGAGCCTCTGGAAGAATTGGATCGGCAATTGCTAGCTCTTTGAAGAAGCGGGAGGAGGTGATTGGCCTGGATAATCGGGCAGGTTCTTACACCACTTCTATCGTCGATATCCGCGATAGGGAAAAAATTTTCCAATGTGTTCAAGGAATGGATGCTGTGATCCACTGTGCGGCTTTTTTAACCCCTCATTTAGATGCGTGCAGCAACAAGGAATTTTGGGAAGTAAATGTAAGAGGGACTGAAAATTTATTAGAAGCCTGTCTCAGGCACGGTGTGAAACGTTTTGTCTTTACAAGTACGACTTCAATTTATGGCGATGCGATGGTGGATCGTCGAAATGCTGTCTGGGTGACAGAAGAATTGCTGCCGCAACCAAGAGATGTTTATGACGAAACAAAATTAGCAGCTGAAAAGCTATGTCTCGATGCCAGCAAACAAGGGATTTCCTGTATCAGTTTGCGAATGTCTCGATGTTTCCCGGAGCCCGATGAATTGATGGCCATCTATCGACTCTATCGGGGGGTAGATATACGGGACGTTGTTCAAGCGCACGAATTGGCCTTATATTCGGCGATTGAGGGTTACGAAGTGCTAAATGTTTCCAACCAGACTCCATTCCAACAATCCGACACAGAAGAATTGTCCAGGAACGCAGGCGCTGTGATTATGCGGTACTTTCCCTGGGCAAAAAGAGAGTTTTCTATGCGAGGATGGTCTTTTCCTAAAACCATCGATCGAGTTTACGTTATTGAAAAAGCAAAGAGACTTTTAGGGTATAAACCGTCTCATAATTTTTCAGAATGGTTTTTCAAACCCGTTCTGGTATCGAAATTCCAATGACTCTTGACCTTTTTGCCCAGGACAGGACTCCGGGACTCCCGCCGATTCGCACGGTTTTTGCTGTTGCAAAAACATCGCTGCTCATTTCGAGTTCTGCCGCAACACGCGCAGGCGTGTTGCTTCCTGATCAAAATTTTTTACAAAATTTTGCCCAGGACAGGACTCGAACCTGCACACCTTGCGGCACCAGAACCTAACTCTGGTGTGTCTGCCAGTTTCACCACCTGGGCATAGCCACAAGAGTGTATCGCGCCCGATTCTTTCCTTGCAAGATCCTCTGAGAACCGCTATAAAATAAGCCATGAGGGAAGCAATTTGAAAGAACTGAAGATTCTATTTCAAAATAATGAAAACTGGGTTGCAAAGAAAACAAGCCAGGATCCAAATTTTTTTAAAAATCTCGCTAAAGATCACGATCCTCAATATCTATGGATCGGCTGTTCGGACAGCCGGGTGCCAGCTAATGAAATCATCGGTCTTGAGCCAGGAGAGTTGCTCGTCCATCGCAATGTCGCGAACATCTGCCCCCATACGGACTTCAATTGCCTGTCCGTTCTCGAATATGGGGTGAGTATTCTAAAGGTCAAGCATGTCATCGTATGCGGCCATTACGGCTGCGGAGGAGTCAGAGCGGCCATGGAAGAGCATCATCTCGGCCTTGTGGATAACTGGCTCAGGAATATCCGCGATGTCCACGCCCGATATAAGGAAGAGCTCGACAGGATCGAAGATCTGAAAAAACGGCAAAATCGCCTCGTGGAATTAAATGTCCTCCAACAGGTCCTGAATGTCTGCCATACCACGATCGTTCAGGAAGCCTGGTCGCGTCATCAAGCGCTATCCGTCCATGGCTGGGTCTATCACATGGAATCGGGCAGGCTCCAGGATTTGAACTGCTGTTTTTCAGGGCCCGGGCAATTGGAAGACATCTATCGGATTCACGTTCCGAAATAGCGGTTCCCGAGTTGAAATTCTAAAGTCATTGATCCGAAGACTCATAGACAGGGTGAGCGCTGAAACCCGATTCCCGGACGCCGAAAATTATCTGGGCGACCGCGACCCAGGGAGCTCGCGCATCGATGTGGAGCAGGACTTCGGTCCTGATTTTATCTTTGGGCAATGCGCCGATCTGATATTGGCGGGATAATTCCTCCTGGACTGCCTGAACGCTTGCCATAGGGTATTCCTGGAATTCGGTCAGCCATTTATAAGCGCCGACTCCATTGATGCTGATGTGGACTTGCTGCACTTCCTTCTTTGGCCGGATAGGGACTTTGTCTTGTTCAGGCTTCAATTCAGCCAGGCTTACTTCCGAATCGAACAGCACCGCGCGCGAAATCGCAAGCGTTGCAAAAAGGGAAAGCATCAGGAACAAAAAATCGATCATTGGCGCGAAGTTGAAATTTTGCGCAGGCCGGATCTCGTCGTGGGGAATCAGTTCCACTAGGAAGGCCCCTGGTTGGGAATGAGGGTACTCAATCTAAGCGCTTCCGTTTCGACATGGCTGAGCGTCTTGATGAGCCGATATTTCATGGTCGTGGAGAAGATCATCGAGAGGATCGCTACAATGAGGCCTACCACGGTCGTGCCAACGGCAATGCCAAGGCCGTCGAATAGGGCATTGATGCTCTCCACGGAACGATTGATGTCATAAAACGCATAGAACATGCCGATCACAGTCCCTAACAATCCGAGCATCGGGGCGACAATAGCGATATCGTTGAGCAGAGAAAGCCGCTGCCAGAATGGAGTAGAAGCGCGCTTTCCTTCCGTCTTCATCGCATCGATCATCACTTGGGCTCCGAGATCGCGGGTAGATAGGCCGGCGATGATGATCGAGGAGAGGAGGTTCGGCTGATTCAAGCAAAAGTCTTTGGCTCGATCCCAGTCCCTGCTTTCGAGGAGCGCGCGTAGCTCTTCGCGAAACGAAACGGACATGATATCCTTGGATCGAAAAGTAGTCATCGTATAGAACCAAAGGGCCATCGACAAGATCGACATCAGGATCAAGGCGGCGTAGATCAGGGGAGAAGAAATAAAAACTTTTTTCATCTCGATGAACTGCGAGTTAGGAACGGCCCAGGCCAAAGAGGGGAGTGCTACGCTTAAGAAAGAAATAGGAAATTTCATAAAGACAGACCTCCGAAAGCTGAATTTATCAACTCGCCCAACAAACGCGCAAGCGTTATAATATCCAGCGTGAAAGCGGCCAACGATTTAAGAATTCCCTTTGCCTGGAAAGACCGGCATCCGGTTTTATTGGAGCGATTCCTCTACGTGCCCTCTTTTTACGGCGCCCATGAGGAATGGTCGCCCATCCCCTGGTCCGATCCGCAGATTTTTGGCAACGATAGACCTATCGCCCTCGAATATTGCAGCGGCAACGGACAATGGATCTGCCAAAAGGCTAAGCAAAACCCCCATCTCAATTGGGTCGCTTTAGATATTCGGTTCGATCGCTCTCGCAAGACCTGGGCCAGGCTCCACCGGGAAAATCTCTCCAATCTCTACATCCTTTGCGGCGATGCCGCCACCTTGACCCGCTATTACATTCCGAAAAGCAGCCTGGTCGAAATTTTTGTTAACTTTCCAGATCCCTGGCCAAAATTGCGGCATGCGAAAAATCGGCTCATCCAGGCGCCGTTTTTAAAAGAGGCTGCAGAGGTAGTCCAGCCCAAAGGCTTGGCCACTTTCGTCACCGATGATGAGACCTACGCTGCCCAGATGCTGAGAGAACTGGCTGCCTGCCCAATCTGGAGTCCTCGGCTGCCTCCCCCCCACTATGAACTCAATCCGGCCGCCTTCGGCGCCTCCTTCTTTTCCGATCTCTGGATCAAGAAAGGACGGGACATCCGCTTCATTCCATTCCAGAGGAGCTTATGAACTGGATTCGCCTGCCCTGCCGCTGCGCCGACAGCCTGGATTGGAAGCCTTTGCTGGAAGGGGTTTCCGGCCAGATCTTCTGGGAATTCGACCTCGGGTTGGACGCTCCCTATTTTCCTCTGGAAGACGAACTTAGGTTCCAGTCCCTGAAATTCGCCATCTCCGTATTCGCGAAGGAAATCTGGCCTTCCTATCAAGAGCGGACGACAGGCGCCTGTCTCTATAAAGGATCTGCTGATTTCAGCACATTTTTTCATTGGAGCTACGGCCAAGAAGAAAATTGGAAACTGTGGAAAGCTCAGCGGGCCTCCACTCCCCATTTGCGCCGTCTTTTTTGTGCCGACGCCTTTGCCCATTATTTCCAAATGCTCGCCCATGCGCTTCCCGATGAATTGCCTACCTACTTGCTATTCGATGGGGCGGGATGCGGAACGGCGGCGGAAACCTTGCAACTCCTATCGAAAGAACGATTCGAACATTTTCTAACTGCAGCGCGCAAAGTCCGAGGATGGGATGGTTTGATTTGGAAAAGCAACGAGATCCTGCAGCCTGTTTGGGCTACAACTTTTGCCGTCTGTCTGCCTGAAGAAGTGCGGTGCGGAGAACCGGTCCTGGCTAAACTCGATCGGTTATTCGCCCGCTTGCCCGATCCATTCCGAGCAATTCCAGAGCCATTTTTAACAGAATGCTGGGAAGGGGTAGACTACCTTTACGTGATCTCCGAGGCGGTCAGCCCCCAAGGAAAGAGAAAGTTCATGGGGTTTTGCGCGGCTGGGGGGACTGTGATTGTAGAAGGGGAACCGATCGGGCTTCCACGAGAAATTTCTGTAGAAGAATTCGGGGCAGAGGGATTTGAACCCCCGGCCTACTGGTCCCAAACCAGT
>CAZVXG010000086.1:0-5110 GCA_964631635.1 uncultured bacterium
TGAAAAACCGCTGCCCTGTGAAAAACCGCCCGCCTCCAAGAGGAAGCAAGCGCCCTGTGCAAAACCGCCCGCCTTCAAGAAGAGGCAAGCGCCCTGTGCAAAACCGTCCTCTTCCAACCAGGAGATGCAGGCGCCCTGTGATCAACCGCCCTCTTCCAACCAGGAGATGCAGGCACCTTGTGAACAACCTCCCGCCTCCAACCAGGAATCGGCCTGTAAATCGAAGTCCCAGCCTTCGGTGGAACTGAAAGGGGGATACTTCTTTTTCTCCAGCGCCAAAATGCGCAAAGTCTATGATCAGGGAGGATGGGACATCCAAATCAGCGGATCCTACCCAGTATGGAGATGGCTCCAAATCTATGGGAGCATCGAGTACCTGGGAAGACATGGCCGGTCGTTAAACGGACACCAGAAGACACGGATTTGGGAAGTTCCCTTAAGCTTGGGACTGAAACCCCTCATCGCAATTTGTCCAACAGTACAATACTATGCCACTCTGGGTCCGAGATACTTTTTTGTCTATGCAAGCAACTCCTCTCCCTTTGTGGGCAGGCATCCTAGTAGTAATGGTCTTGGCGGGTTCGTGAATACGGGCTTTAACTTTCTGCTCTATCGCCATTTGTTCCTGGATGTTTTTGGAGAGTACTCCTTTAAGCGCCTACACTTTCATTCTTCCAAAAAAATTAGCTTTGGAAGAACCGTGCAAGTGGGGGGATTTACCTTTGGGTTAGGCCTGGAATACGCCTTTTGATTATGATTGGGTACGTTTGGACCAGGTTTCGAATCCGGCCCCAAACCTTATTTTGAAAGACTCGGCCCTTAAGGGCCGATTTTCATCGGTATTACGATCAATATTTGAGGAAAACATCGAATGATACACAGCCCTATGAAATTGTTTCTTATTGTACTCTGCACGTTTTTTCTTATTGATTCCGAAGCTGCGGAATCGAGCCTCAAGAAAAAGACGATCTGTTTGAACATGATTATCAAAAATGAAAGCCAAGTAATCGAACAATGCCTTTCCTCCGTTAAACCATTAATCGACTATTGGGTGATCGTAGATACGGGTTCAAACGATGGGACCCAAGAGATCGTGAAAAAGGTGATGGAAGGAATTCCTGGAGAGCTGCATGAAAAGCCCTGGAAGAATTTTGCTCACAATCGCAATGAGGCGCTCTCTCTTGCTAAAAATAAGGGCGATTATGTGTTGCACATCGATGCAGACGAAGTGCTCCAATTTTCCGAAAACTTTGCTTTGCCTGCCCTGGAAAAAGATCTCTACTACATCATTGTCCGTCAAGTCGGCCAAGCGGACGCGAAACGAAATGGACTCATCAACAACCGGCTCGATTGGAAATGGGAAGGGATCATCCATGAAGTCCTCTCTTGTCCGCAGGCGACGAATACGGGGGTCCTCAAAGGAGTCGTCAATCTTTGCAATACCCACGCCGATGGCATTTCGGGCCGTTCCAAGCAATCGGAGCAGGTAAAATATCTTCGCGATGCAGAGCAGCTGGAACGTATTCTTGAAAAAGAGCCCAATAACAGCCGTTACGCCTACTATCTGGGGATCAGCTATGCCGCCGCAGAAAAGTATGAACTGGCAAAAAAGAGCTTTGGAAAAAGGATCGCCATGCCCAGTTCCGATGTCCAGGAGACTTTTTGGGCTCTCTATAACCTCGGCCTTGCTCAAGAAAAACTGGGCGAGTACGACCTGGCGGCGGAGACTTTTTTAAAAACCTACGCATTCCGCCCCACGCGTGCGGAACCGCTGGTTCAAGCCGCTAAAATCTATCGAAAAAAGGGAAATCTATTGCTGGCCTATCTTCTCGCAAACTATGCCCTTTCCCACCCCTACCCGTCAGAAGATTTATGTGTCGAATATACGACCTACGATCATGTCATGCTGATCGAATTCGCCAACTGCGCCCTCCTTTTAGGAAAGTTCCAGGAAGGCTTGGATGCCTGCAGCAAGCTGCTCGCCAACCCGAATCTACCGTCCGAGTACAAGCCGCAAGTGCAGTCCAACTTTGTTCTTGCCAGCAGGCAACTTGGCCTCTCTTCCAATTGAGGAAACCAATTACCTGTTACCTGATGCGGCGTGCGACTTTCAACCGCCTGATTCTTGTAATGCGCCGCTCCTTTCTCCGCTCTCCGCATTTTCTTCACTACGGCTAAATTGTAGTTATTTTGCAAAAAAAAGACTTTTCTTGATCCAACCGCTTATTCTTGAGACAATGGCTGGATTCTCGTAAGTTTCAAAATAAAAAATGGTAAGAAATAACTATCTTCGGTCATGAAAAAAACAGTTGTCGTGGGCTTGTCGGGAGGGGTCGACTCGTCGGTCTCCGCTCTGCTCCTCAAAGAGCAGGGCTACCAAGTGATCGGCCTCTTCATGAAGAATTGGGAAGAGACCAACGAGCGGGGCGTCTGTAAAGCGTCTTTGGAATATGAAGACGCGGCCCGCGTTTGCGAGCAGATCCAAATCCCCTGCTATAGCGTCAATTTCGTAGAAGAGTATCGAGAGTCGGTCTTTGCCGACTTCCTATAGGGGCTGCGCAACGGGCTGACCCCGACCCCCGACATCCACTGCAACCGGGAAATCAAATTTAAAGTCTTCCTGGATAAAGCCAAAGAACTGGGAGCCGATTTTCTCGCTACCGGCCACTATTGCCGCCTCGACGGCGCCCATCTGCTCAAAGGAATCGACCCTGAAAAGGACCAAAGCTACTTCCTACACGCTGTGAATGGCGAGGCTTTTCGGCAAGTCCTCTTCCCCATCGGGCATCTTCTCAAAAAAGAAGTGCGCGCCATCGCATGCAAATATGGGCTCTTTGTTGCAGGAAAAAAAGACAGCACGGGCATCTGTTTCATCGGGAAACGGGATTTCAAGCCGTTCCTGGCGCAATATCTCGGATATGAAAAAGGAAACTTCGAAACGCTTTGTGGAAAAGTGGTCGGCGAGCATGAAGGCGCCGCCTATTATACGATCGGGCAACGAAAGGGGATGGGCCTTGGCGGCGAAGGAAAAGCTTGGTACGTAGTTGGCAAAGACATGGCCCGCAACACAGTCTTTGTCGAACGGGGCGCCGATCATCCATCTCTTTTCGCAAGCGCTCTCACGGCCTCTGCATTTACCTGGGTGGCAGACGCCCCTTCGTCTTATCCCTTCCGGTGCACGGCAAAAATCCGCTACCGGCAAGACGACCGGCCCTGCACTCTCTACGCTCCGCAGCGGGGAATCGCCCACATTGTATTCGACGAGCCGCAGCGGGCGATCACGCCGGGACAAGCGATCGTTTTCTATACGGAAGAACGATGCCTTGGAGGCGCCGTCATCGAAGCATCGAGCAGCGCAGATAGCCTGTCCCTCCCTTCGGCCACCAGTTCTCCTTGCAGATAAAATATCTCCTGTGGATGAACGGAGCCGCAAAGATGCTGGAGGCTCTCTTGTTGCAAGACGATCGCCTTGACTTCATGGAGCGATGAGAGGAGATGGATGAAGTCATCGTCCAGATGGCAGTCGCAGACATAGAGGACCAGCTTCCGGCTCCCCGCAAGCGATAACTTCCTGATCGCCCGATAAAGACTCCCCGTCATCGTCTGCCCTTTTTCGAGCACGAGCAGCGCATAAGGTTTGGCCTTGAGGACTTGCTGCAAAGCGTAAAGCTGGGTTTCGTCAAAAATCTTCGTCTTACAATCGGTTTCAAGCAGCCGTTCTGCGATTTCCGAAAGATGTACCTGGACGCAGCCAAGTCTTTCGATGGCGATTCCTGCAGCGACATTGGCCAATTGGACGGCCAATGGCAATTCGAGTCCGATCGCCATCCCTAAACCGATCATCGCCAACACCGTATCCCCTGCACCCGTCACATCCTTGACTTCTCGGGAGCGGACCGGAAAATCGCTCCGGTTTCCCGCCCTGTCGAACAGGGACATCCCAGCTTCGGAGCGGGTGATGAGCAGCAACTCTGCCTGGCTTAAGTCGAAGATTTTGCGCGCGACATCATCGAGCGATGCGCTGGCAGGCAGATTCGCCGCCGCACACGCCTCGGCAAAGTTGGGTTTGATTAGGGCCGCTCCCCGGTATTTGATAAAATTGGTTCCTTTCGGATCGACGACGACCGGTACGCCGGACTGTTTTGCGATCCCAATCGCTGCAGCGATCAGCCGATCCGATAAAAAACCTTTCCCATAATCGGAAAGAGCTACGACTTGTACACTGGGAATGATCGCTGCGATGCGATCCATCGTCCGATTTTCGACATCGGCGCAAACGGGCTGAATCGTTTCGCAATCGAGGCGCAAGAGTTGCTGGCTGTCGGCGATCAACCGGGTTTTTACAGGAGTCCCAAGCCCATGCTCGATGAGGAGCTCCTCCACATCGACGCCGCTTTTTGCCAGTCCTTCTTTCAATTCCAATCCTTGAGCATCGGGTCCAATGCGGCCCATTGCGATGACCGATCCGCCCAATGCAGCGAGATTTAAGGCCACGTTCCCGGCGCCCCCTGGACGCGACTCTTGTTTGAGCACTTCCATGACGGGAACGGGCGCTTCCGGAGAAATTCTTTTCACTCGGCCTGTCGTATAGGCGTCGAGCATGAAATCCCCGAGGAGTAAAGCGCGGAAAGGGCGGAAAAGGCTAAAGGTATTGGCTAAAAGTTTTACCATCGCTCGTTTTTCAACAGGTACTCTTGCACATATTCGCGCACAGCCGTTCGGAGCGGCTGCCTGGCGATGTGTTTGAAGAGCTTATTGAATTTGCGCATGTCGGCGCAAGTGTAATTCTGATACTGCCGGTGGAGTTCTGGCGGCAGATCGATGTAAGCGATCTGAGCTTGTTTATCCAAAGCCTGGAAAAGGGCGTTGATCAGCGCATTCCAGGTAGTAGCCTCTCCGAAGCCGATGTTGTAGATGCCTGCAATGTTTCTGAAGCCAGGTTCGAGCATTGCGCACGTCATCCGCACGGCGTCTTTCAGGTAGATGAAATCGCGGCATTGCTCCCCGTCTCCGAATCGCTCGGGTTCATTCGACTTATAGAGGCGGACGGCCTCATCGCTTTTGGCAACGTGCGTCATCTTCAGGACCATGGAAGCCATCCGTCCCTTGT
>CAZVXG010000087.1:0-4973 GCA_964631635.1 uncultured bacterium
CCAATATGGCCCCCAGACACATTCAGGGAAAGATCATGGGAATGAGCCAATCGATCCAGTCATCTGCCATGGCTCTAGCTCCCGCGATCGGCGGCGTGGCTTCCAATCTCGCCCTCCAGCTCCCCTTTTTTCTGGGGGCTGCCACAGGGATATCTGCGATCGCGATCTATTTTACCTTGAAAAAGCAGCAGGGATAGATCGTCTATGGAAGCATTGCAAAACGCCATCGATTCCCTGCTCCAGCAAGTTCCTCCAACGTCTCTTCGAAAGCCAAGAGAAGTTCTTTCCAAGACTTACCGATCAGCCGGCTCCTCCCTTTCGATGTTCCGAGATGAAACCTTGCGGCTCGCTTATCTCGCTTCCCGTATGCCAGCGACCTACGCCGCTATCCAGCAAGTTCTTCGGCAAATTCCTTTTTCTCCGAAGAGTTGGCTCGATTTGGGGGCCGGGCCAGGAACTGCTTCCTGGGCTGCCGCGACCCTCTTCCCCGATTCTTTAAAATTTGTCCTCGTTGAGAAAAACCGGGAGATCATTGCATTGGGGAAACAGCTGGCTTTGAATCATCCGATCCTGAGCCAAGCAGAATGGCAATGCGACTCAAGGCCGACGGCTTGGGTCGCCGATGCAGCGATCTTCTCTTACTCTTTAGGAGAGATGGATCGGCAGGCAGATTGGATCGAGTCGTGGTGGAAGGCCAACATCCCCCTTTTGGTCATTGTGGAACCTGGAACGCCGCGCGGCTTTTCTCTCATTCGAAAAGCGCGCGATCAAATTCTCTCTTTAGGAGGCTTTCTCATCGCCCCCTGCCCCCATTCCCTTGCCTGCCCTTTAACAGGCAGCGATTGGTGCCATTTTTCTGTCCGATTGCCAAGAAGCCGGTTGCAGCGCTACTTGAAGGAAGGGACTTTAGGATACGAGGATGAAAAATATTCTTACCTCATCGCATCCCGCTCTCCAGAATTCCAAAGGCCGTCCGCCCGTATTTTGCGGTATCCTCAAAAGCACTCGGGCCACGTCCGGCTGTCTCTTTGCAAATCGGACGGAACCGCTGAGGAAATCTCGATTGCGCGAAGCGATCAAAAATTTTATCGACAAGCTCGCGATGCCGCCTGGGGCGATCCGTGGATGTAATACCATTCTTTCCTTTGATTATAAATCGGGATAATAAATCGTCCGATTTGTTATACTGTTGATTGGATGCTAGAAGATATTAAAGAGATCCTCAATCATTTAATTGCGACTCCCGCGCAGAGTCAAGTCCAGATCGGCTTCGATCTGAAAAAGAAAATTTTTATTTTATCGGTCCCTGTCTATCGATCTAAAAACGGCATTCCCCGATCTGTAAAAGAATATGTTGATGTCAGGAAGAACCGGATCTTCAAGCCCCATGCCACTTCTTTTGTTATGGACGGCGAGCGCATCGCCAGCCTTGTTCAAGAAATTCCATTCCAATGGGGATTTCGCCCCGGAATCCGGAGAGATATCCTCTCATTTCTTCATTTGGCCAAACGATGCCATCGGATGCTCTATGAAATCGCCATCGAGGAAAAATACAAAGAAGCGCTCCGTATATCTTGACTCAGATTTAATGGAATGACAAAATCTTCCCGAAAAAGAAGCGGAGGATGTATGCCGTTTGTTTCGCGTGGAGCGTTCGTTGCGTTAGTCACGCCTTTTGACGCAAAGGGGCGTATCGATAGGAAAACTCTTGAACAGCTCGTCGTTTGGCAGATCGAACAGGGGACGGACGGCATTGTCTTGTGCGGCGCGACCGGAGAGGGGATGACGCTACCGGAAGCGGACAGAAAAAAGGTCGTGGCGATCTGTGTAGCTGCCGCAGGGGGCAGGATTCCGATCCTCGCAAACAGCGGCACCGCAGATACCCGTCAATCGATCCGGCTTACCGAACAGATGCTCAAATTGGGAGCGTCGGGTTGCCTCATCACCACTCCCTATTACAACAAGCCAATGCAGAAGGGATGCGTTCTCCATTTCACCGAAATTGCGAAAGTCGGCTTGCCCGTGGTCGTCTATAATAACCCGGGCCGTACCGCAAGGCTCGAGGCTGAAACCATTGCGGAAATCGCCCAATTCCCTGGGATCGCAGGATATAAGGATTCTAGCGGCGATCTGCAATTTATCCGCAAGGTCAGACAGCTCTGTTCTATTCCGATGCTTTCTGGCGACGATCATCTGACCTATGACACCTTGAAAGAAGGGGGTTCTGGTGCGATTTCGGTCATTGGCAATTTGATCCCCAAAACATGGAAGGAGATGATCGCGCTTGCCCTGGATAAAAAATGGGAGGCGTCCAAAGCAATCGCCGATCGCTATCTGCCTTTATGCAAGGCGCTTTTCCTCGAGACAAATCCTCAATGCGTTAAATTTGCTATGAGCTGGATGGGGAAATGCCGAGGCGATCTACGCCTTCCTCTGATTCCTCCTGCCGCGGCCACGCAGGATCGGATCAAACAGACGCTTATTCAATTGAGCCTGCCTCAATTCAGATCTCGACAGGCGACAGCTTTGGCGGCGGCAGCTTCCATTGGCTTAAAAAGGGACGGACTTCTTTCTTGAGGAAGTCGTGAACTTGCTCGGGCGCCCTTCCGATCAGCGAAGAGATTGCGAGCATGGGTTCGATTTCCTTTCGGCTGAGATGAAAATCGGAATCCTTTTCTATTTGCTGCAGCAAAGCATCGAGCGATTTGGTTTTAGAGAGCCGCCGAAGCTTTTCATGAAGATGTTGCCGATCGCCTCCTTTCCTGACTGCCGCCATTAGGATATTCTCCATCGCGAGAGAGGGGATTTCCTTCTGGAGACGCTCCATCGCAACAAGGGGCATCGGCTCCAAATGAGAGATGAGGTGGATGAGAAGATTTAGAAGTGCGTCCATTCCGAGAAATGCTTCGGGAATGACGATGCGCCGGTTCGAAGAGTCGTCCAACGATCTTTCAAGCCATTGCGTTGCGGCGGTATAGGCAGGGTTCTGGGCGAGCGAGATCACAAAGCGGGCCAGTCCGCAGATCCGTTCCGAGTAGATGGGATTCCGTTTATAGGGCATGGCGGAAGAACCGACCTGATCTTTTTCAAACGACTCGAGGAATTCCCCATCATGGGCGAGCAAGCGGAGATCGGTTCCCATCTTATGGGCGCTTGCAGCGAACGATTCAAACGCATTCAGCACGTTGAGGTCGATCTTTCGCGTATAGGTCTGAGCGGCGATCGGAAGGATGTGGGCGAAATCGAATTCTTTTGCCACGAACTCTTCGAGTTTAGCGACCTTCGCATGATCTCCATCGAAGAGAGATAGAAACGAGCTCTGCGTCCCTGTCGCCCCTTTAGCGCCGAGAAACGGCAACGAGGCGTGGATCCGTTCCCAGTCGCGCGCATCGAAGAGAAAGTCCTGCAGCCAAAGGGAGATCCGCTTGCCGAACGTAGTGGGTTGCGCGGGTTGGAAATGCGTGTAGCTTAAGGCTGGGGTATCCGCTTCCTTTTCGGCCAAATTTGCGAGCAGCGTCAAGGCGTGGATGAGCTTCCGCAGCAGCAGATGTAAAGCTGCCTTACATTGGATCAAATCGCTATTATCGGCGACATAGCTGGAAGTGGCGCCCAGATGGAGGATCGGCTTGGCGTCGGGACAAAGGTCGCCGAACGCATGGATGTGGGCCATGATATCGTGGCGGAATTGCTTTTCATAGGCGGCGGCAACCGAGAAATCGATCTGATCCAAATGCTTTTCCATTTGGGCGATCTGTTCTCTGGAGATAGGGAGGCCGAGCTGGCGCTGGGCTTTGGCGAGAGCAATCCACAGGCGTCGAAAGGTGAGGATTTTGAATTGTTGGGAAAAGAGATAGGACATCTCTTCGCTTGCATAGCGCGCCGAAAAGGGGCTGATGTACGTTGTCATTGATCAAGTAACCCTTGCAGCTGAAGCAGGAGATTTTGTATCTGCCGCTTTTCTTCACTGCTAGGCACGCAGAGGTTGTTTTTGAGCGTTTCGCGGGTCCGTTTCAAGAATAGGATCGCATACGAGGCGAGGTTGGGCAGGCGCTTGTCGTCTTCTGCCAAGGGGAATTCAAGTCGAATCAAATTCAGCAGTTCTTGCTTAGGCTGGCCACAGTAGTTCTTGACGATGGCTTCTTTTCGCGCGAGAGAACCGTTGCGGCTTGCAAGGCTATACACGGCCTGGCGCGGCATTTGGTCGATGAGAGGATGCAAGGTCGGAGACATCGACGTATAGAATTCGTAGTATTGGAGGAAATTATAAGGCGTTTGCCTGTTTCCATAGGTGGCGTATAGCCAGGCCGTGAACGCGCCGTCTTTGTATGTTTTCAGAAGATCTTGAGCTTTCTTAATCCGCTCCCCGTGGAGGATCACTGCTTGGTTTGCGATCGCCTTGACTTCGGAGGTGAGAGCCGCCAGGGAAGCGAGATCGGCATCGACGTCGTAGGATTCGGCTGCTCGATAGTTTTTGAGAATCGCCTCAATCGCGCTTTTTTCTTTTCCGGAGAGAGCGCAAACGCGGAAAACGCCGGAAAAACTCGACAAGTCTCCCTTGCTCGAACGCTCGACAAGCGCCGTCATTTTGGGTTCCTTAGCAGCGCCCTTTTGCATAAAGCGGAGATTGAGCAAGTCGTTGAATTTCGCCATCATTCAAATCCTCGTGAGTATTTCCGACGTGAGAGCCGTGTAATCGACGGAGGCACGCGCGCTCGGCGCTGTCTCAAAGATCGGTTTGCCATAAATGGTTGCCTCAGATACTGCGATATCGCGTCTGATTTTTGCTTGCAAGAGTTTTCCGGGAAAGGTTTGTTCGATGACTTTTAAAAATGCATCGTTGCTCTTGCCGCGAGGATTCCAGAATGACAAGGCGACGCCGAGTACTTTTGTGCCGTGGCGTTCGGAAATATTATCGATAAAAAGAGAAAGGCGCTGCAGTCCTTTCACGCTGTAAAATTCGGGCGTCGCACAGA
>CAZVXG010000088.1:0-4959 GCA_964631635.1 uncultured bacterium
CGATCCTCCACCGTTCCGATCTCCTCGACCGGCTGATGCAGAAAAAAAAACCGCTCCTCGTGACCGGCACGCATGGGAAGACTACGACGAGCGCGCTTTTGGCTTCCGTCTTATGCGATGCGGACCTCGATCCTTCCTTTGTAGTAGGCGGCATTCTTCGATCCTTCAATACGAACGGAAAATCGGGGCGAGGGCCGTTTTTCGTCGCAGAAGCAGATGAGAGCGACGGCTCGTTCCTGAAGACTCCCGCTTACGGCGCGATCGTCACGAACCTCAACAACGATCATCTCGAATATTGGAACACCGAAGAGAATCTCGACGCCGCTTTCCGGTGCTTCTTTTCGCAAGTGAAGAGCGAAGCGCATCTTTTTTGGTGCTGCGACGATGAACGACTTACGAAAATAGGAGCGCCCGGCTTCTCCTATGGATTTTCTGAAGAAGCCGATTTGCGCATCGCTGCCTTCGAACAGGGGAGAGAGGGGATTCGGTTCGATCTCCATTTCCAGGGTAGGTGGTATCGGTGCATCGATCTTTCCCTGCTCGGCCGCCATAACGCCTTGAACGGGGCAGCTGTATTCGGCCTCGCTTTAAGTTTGCAAGTCCCGGAAGCGAGCATTCGGAAGACGTTCTCTCAATTCTCCGGAGCCAGGCGGCGTCTGGAATTCAAAGGGGAAGCCCATAAAGTCCAGATGTTCGACGATTATGGACATCATCCGGTCGAAATCGCCACGACCCTGAAAGCGCTGCGCGATCACATCCGCGAAAGGCGGCTGGTCGTCGTCTTTCAACCCCATCGCTATACTCGGGTGCGGGACCTTTTCGATCAGTTCCTGAAGTGTTTCAGCGATGCGGATGAGGTGATCCTCACCGACATTTACAGCGCAGGAGAAACTCCGATCGCCGGGATCACGACAGCTGTCCTTTATACCCGTATGAAAGAAGAACTGGGATCCAAGCTCCATTTTCTTCCGCGCCCTCATTTGGAAACTGGAACGGCCGATCTCTTGAGCCCTCTCGACGTCGTCTTGACGATCGGCGCTGGCGATGTGACCCAGGCGGGAGAGCCGATTCTTTCCAAATGGGCTGAAAAGGGAAAGAAAATGCGCTTAGGCCTCCTGTGCGGAGGAACTTCCGCCGAACACGAAGTCTCCATCCAATCGGCCATCAATGTGGCGAAAGGACTCGACCCTTCAGTCTACGAGGTCTCCTATTTTGGGGTGACGAAGCAGGGGCGCTGGTTCATGGGTCCCGATGCTATGGAAAAGCTCCAGAAGAAAGTTCAGATCGAAGAATCGGGAATGAAGATCTCCAGCCGCGTTTTGGAGGAGCTGTCGCTTGCGGAAGTCTGCATCCCCGTTTTCCATGGACCGCAAGGAGAAGACGGGATGATGCAAGGACTTCTGGACGCGCTCCAAATCCCTTACGCCGGCTGCGATTACCGCTCCAGCGCACTTTGCATGCACAAGGGATGGACCAAAAAGATCGCCATCATGCATCACATCCCCACAGCCCCATTCATTTCCATAGAACGCCATGAATATCTGGCAAACCCTCTCTCGCTGATCGGCAAGATCGCCGAGCATTTGCAATATCCGGTTTGGATCAAGCCTGTCCATCTCGGCTCCAGCATCGGCGTAAGCTGCGCTCACAGCAGCGAAGAAGTGCTGGAAAAGGCGGAGCTTGCCTTTTCCTATGACGATTCCATCCTCGTCGAGAACCACGTCGAGGGGAAGCAGATCGAATTCGGCCTTTTGGGCAATGAGTACGTCCGCGTGGGTCCTCCGTGCGAGATTTTGAATCAGGGGGCATTCGTAGACTATGCGGGCAAATATGGCAAAACGGCCATGCCCTATGCGATTCCAGCCGAGATCTCCGCGCTCGATGCGATGGTCGGCGTCGATTTGGCCAAGAGAGCCTATATTGCGGCCGGTTGCAGGGGACTTGCCAGGATCGATTTCTTCTTCGATCGGAAGGGCCATTTTTGGCTGAATGAGATTAATCCTTTTCCTGGATGCACCGATACGAGCGCGTTTCCAAAAATTTGGGCGGCGGCAGGGCTTGAGATGGGACAGATTTGCGACGATTTGATCGCCTGCGCGCTGCAGCGGACCCGTAAGTTGCAGCAGATCCGGGGAAGATGATCATGGCGGAATGGACGGTACGGCAAGCGCTTGGATGCCTCATCGGCTCGACTTGCGCTACGCTCTCACTCAGTCTTGGAGGATATTGGCTCTGGTCGCACCAATCGCAAAAGCGGTTTGCAGATGAGAAGTACAAGATCGCCGCCATCGTGCAGACCGGTCCTGAAAAAGAGGCGATGAACACAGCTTATTTAGCCGAACTCCTCGACCTTTCCGCCGATTGTCCCACTTCTCTTTATGCGTTCGATTGCAAACGGGCGCAGCAAAAACTCCTCTTATCTCCCCTGATCGCCCAGGCCTCGGTAAAACGGCTTGGGACAAGCGCCATTTATGTCGATTATGAAGTGCGCAAACCAATCGCAAGGCTTGCCGATTATAAAAACATCGCGATCGATCGAGCGGGGTATCTATTCCCGCTTAAGCCCTTTTTCGCTCCCAAGGAGATCCCTGAAGTCTATCTGGGCCTGCCCGCTTTTGGGGAGTCGGAGGATTCTTTCGGGCGTAAAGGGGGAGAATGGCTGATGCCGATCCGCCACCGGTTTTGGCAGCTCGCCCTGGAAATCCTCGGGTTTCTCGAAGATTCCCCGTGGCGGGAGGGGTTCCGGGTGAAGCGGATCGACGTCTCGAATGCCTTCTGTCCAAGCCTCGGCCAGAGGGAAGTCGTGCTCTTTACGGAAGAAGAAGTGATCTTGAAAGATGGGGTCTTTGCCATTTTCCCGAAAATCCTACGGCTTGCGCCGAAGGATTACGCCCAGCAGCTCAAATCTTTTTTCCTCTTGCGCCGGAACATGGAGGCAGATTACCGGAGGCAATTCGCCGAGTGTGCCGAGCCGGGCCGATTCGCCCCCCGGATCATCGATTTGCGGATTCCTCAGCTGGCCTTTGTCGAGAATCGTTGAGAACCAGTTGCAAAACTCCAATTGCAAAACTCCAATTCCGGCCCAAATCCGCGCTTTTGTCTTCGGATTCGGTCCCGCCGCAAATTGCCTATGGCCAATCGGATATGTCAATTTGCAGCGAGCGCGAACCGATGCCAAAATCATCGAATTTGTGCAAGGAAGCGAGTTTTGCAACTGGTTCTGAGAGAACTCTCTTTCCTTGCCTCTGTGGTAAATTTTTTCCTACCAAGAAAGCGAGTTTCGAGATCTGGCTCAATGCTATAAAAGCCGTCTTGCATTGAATCGGGATGTTTTCTATCCTCATGGGAAATAGGAGGCATAGGGCATATGGAAGAATTCGTTGCCTATCTCGTTAAAAATATGGTCAACCAGCCCGATCAAGTTGACATTCGCTCCATGCCGGGTCAAAACGGCCTGCTGATCGAAATCCGCGTCGCTCAAGAAGACATAGGGAAAATAGTGGGGCGCAAAGGGAATGTGATCCGATCGCTGCGCACTCTTGCCATGAGTATCGGGGCCAGGCTTGGGCGCCGCGTCCGTTTGGAAATTATTCAATAAGGGATCTCTATGAGGGTTGGGTTCCATATCGCTTTAGAAGAGATCGAGCAAGTGATTATCCTGCGCATCGATGGAAGGCTCGATGCGTCCACAGCTCCGCTTCTAGAGCGCAAGATCGATTCTCTGATCGATGAGAAGCGCGTGCAGCTCGCCCTCGATTTTTCGCGCATTGATTATTTGAGCAGCGCCGGGATGCGCGTCCTTCTTTCTGAAAGCAAAAAGCTCCATAACAAAAAAGGGGCGCTCATCTTGTTTTCGGTCAGCTCAGAGGTGGAAGAAATCCTCAAGATGGTTGGATTCGACCGGATCCTCCGTATTTTTCCCACAGAAAAAGAAGCGCTTCAGATATTCTATAAGAAGTGAAACACGCACTCTTATCCCGCAGCCCGAATCCACAGAAGCAAAAAATCCCATCGCAAGAGGGAAAACAACGGATCCTTGTCATCGCGGGACCAACTGCCGCAGGAAAAACACAGCTTTCCCTTTCCCTGGCCCAGGCTATCGGAGGAGAGATCCTTTCCTCTGATTCCTGTCAGGTCTACCGCGGAATGGACATTGGGACTGCAAAAGCTTCGCTTGAAGAAAGAGCCCTGATCACCCATCATTTAATCGATATCTGCGACTTTTCCACGCATTACAATGTTGCCGGGTTCTACAACCAGGCGCAAAGCGCTTTCAAGGAGATCGCTATCAGGGAGAATGTGCCCATCGTAGTCGGGGGTTCTGGTTTCTATATCCATGCGCTGCTTTATGGACCCCCGCTTGGGCCCGCTTCGATCCAGGAAGTGCGCGCTCAGCTCGAGCGGCAGATGCGCGAATTGGGATCGGAAGTGCTTTATGAACGGCTGCAAATGCTCGATCCCGACTACGCGGCGACGATCTCGGAGTTCGATCGCCATAAGATCATCCGCGCTTTGGAAATCATGGCTCTTTCCGAAAGGCGGGTGAGCGACTTCCCAAAACCTGGAAAGCTCCAGGAACAAGGTTATGATTTCCGCTGCTGGTTCATCTATTATCCGCGCGAGCGTCTCTATTCCAGGATCGAGATGCGCTGCGACGAGATGGTGCGGAAAGGGTTCTTGGCCGAAGTGCGGGACCTGGAAAAAAGGGGACTGAGGAGCAACCCGTCGGCGTCGCAAGCGATCGGATACCGGCAGGCGCTTGAATATCTGGACAGCCAGCAAACGGAAGCAGATTTACAAGACTTCCTCCTGAAGTTTAAAAAGGCGTCCCGTCACTTCGCCAAACGGCAGTTCACCTGGTTCCGCAAGGAGCCGCTTTTCCGCTGGCTCAATTGCGATGAACATCCGGCAGAGAGATTGAAGGAGATCATCCTGCAAGATTTCGAGCAGAACGACTGA
>CAZVXG010000089.1:0-4894 GCA_964631635.1 uncultured bacterium
CTTGATAGTCCGCGATGATGGAACCGGAGGCGCCGATGCGCATCGCGTGGCGCTCAGCGCTCGGATAGAGAGAGTTGGAAGTGGAAGCTGGCTGCGCAAAATTCAATTTCTTAAAAGGGATGGCGCCAGGCTGAAGCAGCAGTTTGGGCTGGCGCCAAAGATCGGCCCGGATTCCAAACGACCATTGCCAGATGCTCCAAAGACGCGGCGCGTAAACGCCGGCTCCGAGATAGGTGTTGTCGGCGTGGTTGCCGGCGGAAAGATAGGCGTAGAGAGGGATCTTGTTGCGGATAAAAAAATTCTCGAGGAACACTTGCGGGCCGAACGGGGTGAGGCCGAGGCGCAGTCCCGGGAGATAAAGCGAGACGATCATGGGGATTTTCGTCTCTTTCCCAGAGGAGAGATAATGGAACCAGGCATAGATGGCGTAGAAGGTAAAGGGATCGGCGAGATTGATCCAGGAAAGAGAGCGAAGGCGCCCTTTGCTCAAGAGATGATCCGGATAGGTGAAATTGAGCGCGTGGATATAACTGGCGATATCATGCCCTTCGAGATCGCCGGCGCCTTTTAAAGAGCCGATGTAGAGGGTCAAATCCTGCTCGCAGAGAAGGTAGAGAATGGATTGTCTGGGATCCACCTTTTTCGGCTCGAGCCATTTGAGCTTGATCAAAAGGGCCAAAATCGACGTCCCCTCGACCCCAGCGCTCGAAACTGCAGCCGCGTCGGTCGTTGTGAAACGGGAGGAAATAGAGAAGTAGGTCGCCGCATCTCCAAACCCATAGGGAGGGGGAGCTGAAAACGAGTAGCGCTTCACTTTGGCCAGGTGGTGGGTATGGAGATCTCGAACCCGATATCCATGCCCGAATACTTCGTGCTGAAGCAGCATCGTAAAATAATTGATGGGAAGCCAAACGGTAATCAGCTCGCTGAGCCGCCAGAAGCGGGCATAAGCTGTCTTTGCACAGGCGATCGGGCTTTTGCCTACGAGATAGGTCTCCGCTTTTTCGATCACTCGGTCTGCGAAGAGAAGATCCTCGCCACCAGCATAAGGGGACATGTCGAGATCCCACGTGATCTTATTCATGACAGGCGCCATGAGGACGCACCGCTTGACCCGTTTTTCTCGGCATGCAGGGTGAGGCATCTGCGCCGCCGGAGCTATGATCGGGCAATGGATCGGAGGGGAAGAAATGTCAAAACTTGCAACAGCCGGCTCCTCCGCGGCGATGCAGATCATTCCAAGAAGATAAGGAAGCATAGAGCCAATCATAGTGGGCTTGAGAGATTTGCAAAAGAACAACGAATCGTCTATGACTAACGGGCATGCGCTGTACCGCTTATTGCACCGCCGCCGGATATGACACCGCGCGCCTTTTTCAATTCCTCCAAATGACGGGAACCTCGCAGCTTTACCGCGACGTCATCCACACGCAACTCAAGGATGAAAAAGGGATCAAGCGCGATATTTTCTATTTCCCTTACGGAGTGACGCTCTTTTGGGGATTTTCCCAGGATGAAGAAAAGAGCATGCTCGCTATTCTTAAAAAATTTGAAAAAGAGCCTTTGATCAAATCGGAACTCGACGAATTCACCTTCATCTATGGCGATAAGATGAAAATCGATGAGGATGAGATTATTTTACAAAAGAAAGATCCGATCACGAAGCTCGCGGTGTCCTATGCCATTGGCCAATCGGTCAAACTGACTGTATTCGAAGAGACGATTACAAAAACGGTGGAACAGACGAAACATCTGCCGAAGAATTTAGCGGATAAAGGAAAAATCTCTCTATCAAGGAAGGAAACCTCGCAGAAAATGGGAGAGATCTTTCTGGAGCGCAACTACATCAACCTCCACGCGGAAATCCTCGATACTCCTGAATTTTTCTGGGAACATTCCGAGGCGGAGCCCTTGTATCGAAAGACGATCCATTATCTCGATGTGACCAAGCGGGTGGAGCTCCTCAACCGGCGCCTCAATCTTTTGCACGAACTCTATGAAATTCTCGGCAACGAACTCAACCACCAGCAATCTTCGCGGCTGGAGATGACGATCATCATCTTAATCCTGATCGAAGTGGTGCTTGCCGTGCTGCGCGACCTATTCCACATCATCTGATACCGCTGAAAGCGCAATGTTTTACGCGATTTTTTTCCTGGAACAACACCGGTTTCTGGAACAACACCGGTTTCTGAAGCAGCTCAAGCATTTGTAGGCAAGATAGCCCACTCCTGTTGCTGCGGCGGTGCCCATTGCTGCCGTCCCGCCTATTACTAAGGCTCCTACTTGATAAAACTCTGGGTCTGCTGTTCTATCGATGGCAGGAATAAAATAGGATACACTAATCACTGCCGCTGCCAAACCTGTTGCTGCAACTGCATTGGCCCATCTTGTCTTTCCAAAGGCCCTGGCTGTATTTTGCGCTGCAGTAATGGCTAGAACTCCCATTTCCACGCAGCCTGCTGCTCCTTTTGCTATTGCTTTTTTTAATGCTGCGTCAGCAGCATTTTTACAGTCAAAATCGAAGATGCCAATTTTTGGATCCTTATCTGAACCCTCTAGAAATGCGGCATTATGATTGCTCCTCAGAGCCACATCGCAAAGCCCGCTTTTTGCCGTAAATTGTTGCAACTCACCTTCGGCAGCTTGTTTGAGCGGACCATTTGGAACAGCGAAATAGTCGCTAAACTTCAACCTTCTTTCGGCGACCATCAGGTCTCCCGAGTTCATCTTTATCAAATAAGAATCGGGGATGACTAGAGATTTATAACCCTGGTTTTGGACGATTTGTCTGGCCTCACGAGAATTGTCGTAATGGACTTCTACATCACTTTTTTGATGACCCCAGATAGAACCTATTTGTCGCGGAATTTTAATTATATAATCAGAATCTGGATGGGTAAAAGCTATTTTTGAGACGCCATTTCCTAATTTTTTCCAATCTCCATTTTCGCGTTTTGTTTTATAGATCTGCGATATTTCTTGTTCATGGCCTTGCAAAAATGAGTCTAACTGATTAGGCATCGATTCTTCATTGAATAATTCGTTGTATGCGTAATAACCTGAACTGGCGACGCCTGCAACGCCGAGAATCAATTCAACTGCCCCTTTTCTGTATTCGCCTCGTGCGAGATCTTTTACTCCTTCCCTGGCAATCAAGGAGCCGGTAAGAGCCACAACTGAAGCCTGGTGCGCGACCAGGATGACTTTAGAATCTAACCGGTTAAGGCAAAAAACGGCGGGAACTCCCATTGCCAGTTGTACAACTCCTCTTTGAACTTCAGCGCAACTTCTTTTTCTGATTCCACAAAGCAAATTCCATGCGCCTTTAGTTGCAACGGCTACGGATCCGCCAAGCAGGGAGACTTGCATTAAATGCTGATGAATCGAAGGGCTGATTCCCATCCATCTGGCTCCCAGATTTGTGGCCGTCAACCCGACGAACGTCTTCTTCATCCCTTTTGAAAGGTTTCCTTCACTGATGGCAAGAGCCCCATCCATTGTTCCTTTCATTCCACAAGCAGTAAGGACTGTGGGAGCGACATAAGAAGCAGATGATTCAGTACTCATAAAAAACACCTCGTTTTAAAGTTAATTTAAAAATATTATAAATATTTTATTATTATAATTCAATTTTTTAATTTGTAAGAATTTGTAAGAATTAAGTTGAATTATCCGCTTTTCTGTAATTACAAATCGTTGACTACCAATGAGGATGCGACCAATGGAGGAGCGTATCCCAATGAGTGAAAAGGAATTAACGAGATGAAAAGTTTTGACGAATTTTATGGATAAGAGCTAGAGAACTACTGGCTCATCTAAATTTGCTTCACCTTGACCGCCTCGGGGCCTTTGCGCCCGGTGGCTGTTTCGAATTCGACCCGTTGGCCGTCGGCGAGCATTTGGTCTGGCGTATCGACATTCGATACGTGGACATAGAGGTCGCGCCCGCCGCCATCCGGCGTGATGAATCCAAATCCCTTGTCTTTATTGAACCATTTTACTGTCCCGTTCATACACTCTCCTTTCATTCAAACTGATCGGTTGCCAACACCTGGCTTTCCCCTTCAGACCTTGCGACAAGGACTGCGCAACAACTGTCGCTAAAGACATTTACGGTGGTCCTGCACATATCGAGCAGCCGGTCGACTGCGATGAAGAGACCGATCCCCTCTGGAGGAAGACCGATGACGCGCAGGATCACGAGAATCGCGACGAGGCTGGCTGAAGGGATCCCCGCTACGCCAATCGACGTGACCAAAGCCATGAGGACGACCAGGAACTGAGTGATATAGGAAATATCGATCCCGTAGGCCTGGGCGATGAAGATCGCCGCGACGCATTCATAGAGGGCCGATCCAGACATGTTGATCGAGGTGCCGAGGGGCACGACCAAGCTGCAGATCCGGTTCGATACGCCCGCCCGCTTTTCTACGCAATCGATCGTGATGGGGAGCGTGGCTGCGGAAGAGCTGGTGGAGAAAGCGGTGATCAGAGCTGGACCCATTGCCTTGAAGTGGCGGGTTGGTTTTACTTTGGCAACCCATTTTAAAAGCAAGGGAAGTCCGATGAACATGAAGACCCCAAGGCCGAGGATCACGGTAAGGAAGAAGAGCCCGACTGATTCAAGCGAACCGATGCCCGATGTCATGAACACCTTGGCCACAAGACAAAAGACTCCATAGGGGAGGAACTTCATGATGAAATGGGTGAAATGGATCATCGTTTGGAAAATGCCTTGAAAGAACCCTCTCAAGATGCTGGCATTATGAGCTTCGATCTTCGTGATCGCATATCCGAAAATAAGACTAAAGAAGATCAAGGCGAGCATTTCGCCGCGAGTCAAAGCATGGAGAATATTCGAGGGCACGATGGAGATCAAGACGCTGACCAG
>CAZVXG010000090.1:0-4834 GCA_964631635.1 uncultured bacterium
TTGATAGTAGCGCATCAAGTCGCGGGCGCGAGCGGCGTCTTCGAACCGAAGCTCCCTGGCCGCTTGGCGCATTTCGGCACTGCATTCCTTGATTTTGGATTCGAGATTCGGAATTTCAATTTTCCCTTTTTTAAACGGTTCCGGCGGCAGCGTGGAGACTTCCGCCAACCCGAACGTCTCCTCGAGCGAGGCGGTGTCGCCTCGCGTTGTGGATCTGGGAACGATCCCGTGGGCCTCGTTATACTCCTGCTGCTGGGCGCGGCGCGCCGCCGTGATGGCGATCGTGTTCTGGATCGCCGCTGTTTTTTTGTCCGCGTAGAGAATGACCCTACCCCGAATGTTGCGCGCAGCCCGGCCGCAGGTCTGGATGAGCGCTGTTTCCGATCGAAGGAACCCCTCTTTATCCGCATCGAGGATGACGACAAGGGCGACTTCCGGAAGGTCTAGGCCTTCGCGCAGTAAGTTGATCCCGACGAGAACATCGAATTCTCCGAGCCGGAGGGACTTGAGGATCTGGATCCGTTCCAGGGTATCGATATCCGAATGGAGATACTTTGCCCTCACGCCGATCTCGTTTAAATACTTGGAAAGATCCTCGGAAAGCTTTTTAGTCAATGTGGTGACGAGGATCCGCGCCCCAAGTTCCGCTTCCTTACGGATTTCTTCCAGGCAGTCGTCTACTTGCCCTGTCGCAGGGCGAAGTTCGACGGATGGGTCGAGAAGTCCTGTAGGACGGAGGATCTGTTGAACGACGTCCCCTTCCGCCTGCTCGATTTCCCACTGGCCGGGAGTCGCAGACACATAGATCGCTTGCCGCATTTTGGCATAGGTCTCTTCGAATTTGAGGGGGCGGTTATCGAAAGCGGAAGGGAGGCGGAACCCGAACTCCACAAGCGCCTGTTTGCGGGAGCGATCCCCATTGTACATCGCATGGAGCTGAGGCAGCGTTTGATGCGATTCGTCGATAAAAAAGAGGAAATCCTCAGGAAAATAATCGATCAGGCAAGGAGGCGCCTGGCCAGCCAGGCGTTTGGAGAAATGGCGCGAGTAATTTTCCACTCCTTTGCAAAATCCAATCTCTCGGATCATCTCCAGGTCATAGCGGGTTCTTTCTTTGATTCTCTGAGCTTCCACAAGGCGGTTTTCTTTCTCAAAAAAAGCAATCCGTTCTTGAAGCTCAGCCCGGATCGTTTGAATCGCATCGAAACGAACATTCTCGGGAGTCACATGGTGGGATCCTGGAAAAATCGCAACTGACTCGACGCGCCGGCGCACTTTCCCCGTCAATGGGTCGATTTCAGAGATACGCTCTACGATATCTCCGAAAAATTCGATCCGGTAGGCGAGATCGTCTTCATAAGCAGGGACGATTTCCAGGACATCACCCCGAGCGCGAAAAGTCGCCCGGGCGAGATCGTAATCGCTGCGGCTATAGTGCATTTCGACCAGATGGAGCAAGACGTCGTCCCGACGCACTTGTTGCTGCAAGGAGATCTTGAGCAACATCTGGCTGTAATATTCCGGCGTACCCAGGCCGTAGATGCAAGAGACGGAAGAGACGATGATGACATCGGGCCTCTCGATTAAGGATCGAGTGGCGCTGAGGCGCATCTTCTCGATCCGGTCATTGATGGCGAGATCCTTCTCGATATAGGTATCGGTCCTGGGGATATAGGCTTCAGGCTGATAGTAGTCGTAATAGGAGACGAAATATTCAACCGCATTGTCGGGGAAAAATCCTTTGAACTCCTGATAGAGCTGAGCCGCCAGAGTTTTGTTATGCGCAAGGATCAAAGCGGGTTTTCCAATCTGCTGGATCACATTGGCCATCGTAAAAGTTTTGCCCGACCCGGTAATCCCGAGCAAAACCTGGGCTTTCTTTCCAGCCTTCAAGCCAAAAACGAGCCGTTCGATAGCCTCCGGCTGATCGCCCGTGGGTGTGAAATCAGCTACCAGTTTGAACATATACTCAAGTAAACTCAAAAATTGATTTTTGTCGGAAAGTCACGTACGGGCTTTGAGCTTTTCTTCCTGGCGGATTTCGGCCCCTAGACGGCCCAATTCATAACCATTGAAGTCTACAAATTTAAAGAAACGTTCAAAAGGAGGCAAGGCGAGACTGACCTGGCGAGCCATTTCCTGGGCAATATACCGGTAGGTGGGATGCCCTGCAGCCTGGGAGCGAAGCTCGCAGAGCCATTGCAGGGCTCTGAGATTGACGTGGAAGTACCAATGAATATTGTAGGCCATAGGAACGACATATTGGGCCTCTTCGGGAAGCTCGGATGCAATCGCGTCATAGGCGGTTTTCCCCCGCTGCATTGCCTCGACATATTCTTTTTCCATATCCGTTCCGACGATCTCAGGGGGAGTAAAATAGCCGTAGTTGCAAGTCAAAAGCTGCCGTTCTTGAGTGAGCATGCGATGGCGGTGCAGGTCGCGATAGACCCCGAAATCAGCGAGGATTTCAAAAGTAAAATTCGCATGCTCGAGAGCTCGCGGCGATTTATGGCGCCGGTTTTCCCTTGGAGAGCACGCAGCTTCGAAAAGAAGGGCGATTTCCTCTTCGGGAAGATGGCGGCAATAGGCTTGAAGCTCCTGAAGGCCGCCGTTAGTGCATTGAAAGAGAAGAGCGCCGGCGACCTTATAGACAGAATCTCGATCGCATCCTGTAAGGCGCACGCCGGGTTGGACCATTGGGGTAACTTTCATAACGTGCTTTTCGGAAAACTGCCGGATTGCTGCCTGCATAACTTCGAAGAATTGGACAAATCCCTGATAGTGCTGATGAGCCGGGTCGGCCCGTCGAATAAAAGAAGGAAGCACTTTGGCCAGTTCCTGATAACTTTTCTTACCGATGTCCTGCATTTCAGCGAGGTTGTGGCCATTTAATTTTTGAATCAATCCTTCAAAAAACCTCCCATTGCCATAAACGCCCATATTGGTCATAGCGCTGGCTGGAAGCAGCCCGCGGAGACAATCGAGCACTTTGGCGCGGAGGGCGGCGGTATAAGCGCCTTTGGAAATCGCAGGATCCTTGGGAAATCCTTTTTCTATTTGAGCGGTGAGCGGCGGGATGAGCCTGCTGTATGTGTCGAATAGGAAATTACAGGTATCGAGAAAGATGTCCCGATACGCTGAAGTCAGGAGAATAGGTTCTTGATAGAACAGATAGCGGCCGTCCACTTTTTGGTCGAAGTAGATATAGCGAGTCGATTTCTCCAGCGGGGACGCTCCGATCCGGCAATCTTCGATTACCTTCGCAGCCAGCATCGAGATCCCTTCCAGCGCGAGATGGGCGCCTCCAAGTTCTCCGATCGAATCATCTCCATACCCATCGAGGATCCTGTCGTAAAAACTTTGCGCTTTCTGGATCGCCATCATTTGGCTGTCGCAGGAATCTGCATTGGAATACTTTCCCGCGATCGCAGCGAACGCAGTATCTTCATTAAGAATGAATTCCTTTAAAAGGAGCGCGCGAAGGCCGAGAGTGGAACGGGAATAGCGGGAAAACAAAGCGCCCTTGATCACTTCAGGAAGGTTGCGCAAAACGAATATATTGCCAGCCGTGTTGGTGACAAAGTGGTCGAGAATTTGGATCTGATGTTCTGTGAACTCTCCTTGCAGCATCTTTTAATTCTCCTAGAGAATAAGCGTGCCATATTTTAGAATGCCGGATCAAGTAAATTGATCCTTTTCGAGGAGATCCTGCCCTTAAAGGCAGGGTTTTTTTCAAAAGCAGGATGGGGGCAACCGCCTGGGATCACCGGAACGGCATGAGCATACACACGAAATTGAATATTCCTATTCGTTTGCGGAGAAACCGGAGAACCGAGGCGATCCGGCGAATGGTTCAGGAAACCCAATTGCATCCGAATGATCTGGTGGCTCCCTTATTTGTGATCGAAGGGAACCTCCAGAAGAGCGCTATTCCCAGCATGCCCGGCATCGAGCGGCTCTCCGTTGACCTGGCTGTCGAAGAAGCGCTTAAGTTGCACGGACGAGGGGTACAAGCCATTGCGCTATTTCCCTATCTGGACCGCTCTTTAAAAACTGATGGAGCGGAAGAAGCATGGAACGAGGATGGCCTTTTAGCCCGCGCGGTTCGAGCGATCAAGCGGAGCGCTCCATCCCTTTGCGTAATCGCCGATGTAGCCCTGGATCCTTTTACCTCTCATGGACACGACGGAATAGCCGGCGAGCAGGGAGCGATTTTAAACGATGAGACGATCGAATGTTTGATCCGTATGGCGCTGATGCAGGCCAAAGCGGGCATCGATTTCGTCGCGCCGAGCGACATGATGGATGGAAGGGTCGGCGCCATCCGCAACGCGCTGGACGATGCGGGATATGAACAAATCGGAATTCTCGCGTACAGCGCCAAATACGCATCTGCGCTTTATGGGCCCTTCCGGGAAGCAGCCGGCTCGCGCCTGGCTTTCGGAAATAAGAAAACCTACCAGATGGATCCGGCGAACAGCCGGGAAGCACTATTGGAAGCGAGCCTCGACGAAGAAGAGGGAGCCGATATCCTCATGGTCAAACCAGCCACTCTTTACCTCGATGTGATCGCTAAGCTGCGCGAACGGACTCGCCTTCCGATTGCCGCCTATCATGTAAGTGGAGAGTATGCCATGGTCATGGCCGCCCATCAAATGGGCTGGCTCGATGCCGCCAGCGTTTTTTACGAATCGCTGCTCAGCATCAAAAGAGCCGGCGCGGATCTGATCTTCACCTATGCGGCGAAACAGATCCTGGACCGCCTCGACTCTATGTAAAGCGGTTTTACATCAGGTGAACCCAGGCCTTAAGGCCTGGGATTTTGGCGGTTGGG
>CAZVXG010000091.1:0-4797 GCA_964631635.1 uncultured bacterium
ATTTTGTTGAGCATCTTTTGCGTCCCAGCGCGTTGCTCGCTCTTGTAAACTTTCTAAGTTGGCTACGAGCTCCGCAACGCTACTGGTTTCACAAAATCTGCTGTCAAAATTTACAAAACCTAACGGCGCGCGGTATAACAATTGCCGGGCGATGGTTCGATGGCCGGCCGAAAAGGGGAGATCCAAAAGGGTGTCTCTTGGAACCCAGACCCAACCCGATATGGCCACAGGAACCGAGGTGGAGAGTAGAAATGGGGATAGACGCGCTTTATATCTTGTGAACGTATGGGTTGTTTGCTTCAAGATCCGAGTGCATTTCGGTTGGAATCCAAACGCTTTCGCCACCTGTTTTTCAACGCCTGGCGCCGTTGGCTGCCGATGGATATCGAAATAGGGGAATTCGTAAAGATCGGCCATGACTTTTCCCGCTTCCCCTTTACGGACTAAAACTTGCGCTTGCGACTCGATGACTGCCACAGCCCGCGAGAGGAGAGTAATGGGTGACTGCACATTTTTGATAGGCAGAGATTCGGCGGTTCCCAATCGTCGTCCTAAACAGCTATCGTGCAAAGGGCAATCGCCGCAATGAGGCAGCGGGCGGCAGACAAGGGCTCCTAGTTCGATGAGAGCTTCGCTTGTGATCCAGGGCTCTTTTGCATCCAGCAAACTGGCGGTTTTCTCCTCGATGAACCTGCGGACCTTAGGTCTGCAGGTATTTTCCTCAATGGCAAAATAGCGGCTGACCACTCTCACGACATTCCCGTCAACTGCAACGGCTCTTCGGGCAAAACCAAAACTCAAAATAGCGCCGACCGTATAAGAACCTACGCCGCGAATGGAGGCGAGCGCCTCTTCAGAATCGGGAACCTGCCCTCCGAAACGTTCGACGATTTGCCTGGCTCCAATATGCAGATTGCGAGCTCGGCCATAATAACCTAGCCCTTCCCAGGTTTTAATCACGGTTTCTAAAGGAGCCGCAGCCAGTTGTTCAACATCGGGAAACCGCTCCATCCATCGGAGAAAGTAGGGGACGACCACGGAAGCGCGCGTCTGCTGGAGCATCACCTCTGAAATCCAAACTTTATAAGGAGTCCTCTCCTCCCTCCAGGGGAAGGTGCGGCGATTCAAGCGAAACCAGGAGTGGAGAGCTTCCATCGAAATTCCTTACCGTGACATTATGACACAGAGGAGAATTGCCATGAACTGCGCTGGATTGATTTTCGACGATTCAAGACATTATATCGACCACCTGGCCCCTTTTTGCTCCTTGCAAAAATGGCCTCTGATCGTATGCGAAGGCGCGCTCGCCGATCTTTGTAGGCGCTATTATCCCAGCCTGGAGGTGATCGAGGCGAATGTTTGGGATCTTTCTCTTCCTCCCACCCTTGTCTCATGTGATCCAGCCCGGTTGATCCAATCGGCCTTCCCGGCATCTGTTTCCAGTAAAATCCTCTGGCTGCCGCACGGCAATTCCGATAAGGGATGGAAGCTGCCGTTTTTCGAGGCCCTGCAAGAAGAAACCGCATTGATTTACGGTCAAAAGATGCAAGACTTCCTGCGTCGGAAAAATGTCACCTTGCCCGCGATTGCGATCGGAAATTTCCGCCTCCATTATTGGATGCGGCATCGCTCTTTTTACGATGCGCTTCCTCTCCCGCTGCCGCCAGCCAATAGGACCTACCTTTACGCTCCCACCTGGAACGATGCGGAAGGCAACGGCTCTTTTTGGAAAATGTTTCCCTGCCTTGCCGCCCATTTGCCCCCAGATTGCGCCCTCGTCGTCAAAATCCACCCCAACATGCAGCGGCAACAGGAAATCGAAATCGAGCGGTTGCAAGGAAAATATGAACGGAATCGAAATATCCTGTTTCTCCCTGAGTTTCCACCTATTTACCCTCTATTGAACCGATGCAGCGCCTACATTGGAGATATGTCCTCGATCGGGTATGATTTCCTCTACTGGAACCGCCCTATGTACTTTCTCAATGCCAAAAAGGAGGACCTGGAAAACGATCCGAGCCTATTCCTCTATCGCTGCGGAGTCTCCGTCTCCCCCGAAGAAGCTGGCTCGATCTTTCACCGGACGGACGACGACTCCCGATTTACCGCTATCAGAAAACAAGTCTATGCCTATACCTTCGATTGCTGCGCTCAATACGGGCTCTGACGAGCATCTCCTCGATCATATCGCTCCGATGGCGGCCCTATTGCAAATTCCCCTGATCGTTTCCGAGGAAAGAAACTTCCATCTCGCTAAAGATTATTACCCTCACATAAATGTAGAATGCTGGGAAGATCTTGAATTCCGCATCGGGGAATTAGCCGATCGGTTCGATGCCCTGATCGAATGCAAGTATTGGCTCCCTCACCTCAAAACGATGTTCAGCCGCCTCCACGGGAAAAAAATGGACCTGATTTTCTGCCCGCATGGCCAATCGGATAAAGGGTTTGCCTCTCCGCTGCTATCTCCCTATGCTCAGCAGGATATCGTTTTGCTCTATGGCGATTTACAGATTCAGATGCTCGAGCGGCTTAAAATTTGGCCCGCTATCGATCGCTTCGCAATCGTTGGGGACTATCGACGCTCCCACTACCGGAAACATAAAGCGTTCTATGACGCGATAGCGGATCGGGAGATTTTTTCCCGCCTTTCACCGCACCTGCCGACTCTTTTGTATGCCCCGACCTGGCAGGACGCCGATCGCTCCACCTCTTTTTTCGATTGGGAAGAATCCCTATGTTCCCAGCTGCCTGCCGATTGGAACCTGATCGTCAAAGTCCATCCTCTGCTCGAACAGCGCGATCCTGCCCGCTACTATGCAGCCCTTAGACATTTCGACAAGCTTCCGAATGCCCTGCTGATTGCGCAATTTCCTCCAGTCCATCCGATTCTCGAACGAGTCGACGCGTATCTCGGCGATTTCTCATCAGTTGGCTACGATTTTCTTGGCAGCAAGCGGCCCATGTTTTTCTTCTTCCATCCCGCGCTCTCTTCCGGCCCGCTGCGCAGCTGCGGAACCCTGTTAGATGCAAAAACTCCGATCTTTCCTTTCATCGGGAAGCATTTACATCTCGACTTTTCCAAAGACCAAGAGCGACTCTACCGGTCTGCTTTCGGGGTGGATCAAAAGGCGGAAAAGATTCGCGAAGCGATCTATGCCACGATCGGTCAAATGCTTTGAATGTGGTAGACCTACTCCTCTCCGCTGAGAGAAGGAAGGACGAACACCACCCGTAGATCATTGAGGGATTTAGCCGTCGGGATCGCCTCGATCTCATAGGAGAAGCTCCCTTCCTTAAGAGGAGACACGGATTTGACGATCGCCACGGAAAGCCCAGGGGGGAATACCCCGTCGAGGCCGGAAGTGATCAAGTGGTCTCCTTTTTGAATCAGGGGAAGCGGCTTTTCGGAGCCTGTCAGCGGGCGGCCTGTCCGCAGATCTCTGGCCGGGCCCTCTGCATCGGGATAATCGCAATTGAATCCGATCCCCTTCAAGATGGGCCGCGAACGCCAGAAAGGGGCGCCGCTTCCGCGCAGCTCTCCTTTGGCCAAATAAACGTCCGTCGATTCTACTCCAAGCTCTTCCTTCAATCGATGGAGTTCCCCGATGGCTTGAGGCTTTCCTTCCAGCCTCATGGAGAGGGCATCGATCAAATAGGCGATTTCTCTATGCTGCGTCTCTCCTCGCACAGCGCGGACGGCAGGAGTCAATCCCGAGTCGGTAATCAGTCGGACGCGCGATTGACGCTTTCCGACATAATCGACTACGCCGATCAGGGCATCTCCATCGACTACAGGGCTATTCCTGCTGATCACAGCGCTGCCGAACGCTCGATTGTCCTCTTCGCCTACATGGATCCAAAGACTGCTGCTCCAGGAACCTGGATCGCGATAAATGACCCGTCCTTGAAGGGCGTGCGATTGGCGCTGCAACAGATCGGACAAATAAGAGCGGCGCCTTCCGGCGATCTTGTCTCTATGCTCGAGGCCCTTTTCATAGAAAATCCATTCCCTGGCCAATTCGATCTGGGACTTCAGCATTTGATTTTCCAGCTTCAATTGCGAAAGATCGCCTGGATCTTCCTTTTTAGTCCCGTGAATTGGACGATCCGAAAGATAGCCTCTGAAACGATCGGCACAATACCAGGCCGGCGCGAATGAAGCCGTTGCGTTGGAGCGAACCTGGTCAGAGACATTGCGAGGCAGGCTGGTCCAAATGAACAGCGTCAAGCCGAGCAGAATACAAGGGATCGAGATAGATCTAGTCATTGACGACATATTGCGATGATAGCATCGACTACATAATCGATATTTTTGGCAGTTAGTCCAGCAAGCGAGATTCTCCCATTATCGACGAGGTAGATGCCGAATTCCTGAATCAGCCGCTGGACTTGGGCTTTATCAAAATCCATGAATGAGAACATCCCTTTGTGATGACGGAGGAATCCGAAATCGATCCGGGTCGATTTCAAAGAGAGCTTTTCGACCAGATTTTCTCGAGTTGCAGCCAAACGATGGCGCATCGCATCCAATTCCTTTTCCCACTTTTCTTTCAAAGAAGCCTCTTTAAGCACATGGGCGACAATGCGGGCGCCGTGAGCGGGAGGATTAGAATAGAGGGAGCGAATGATCTTTTTGACTTGCGAGCCTATCCGGAGCTTTACCGCGGCGTTCTCATCGACGATAAAGAGAGCTCCGGCTCTTTGACAATAGAGGCTGAAATTCTTCGAACAGGAATAAGCGATGAGCATTTCATGGCCGTCTTTGAGAAATATTTCGATCGGACGCCGGTCCTT
>CAZVXG010000092.1:0-4796 GCA_964631635.1 uncultured bacterium
AATCCGCCGGCGGTGCGGCCCGCTGAGGAATATCTTTCCTGGTAATCGACTCGCAAAGGGAGGAAATCGATCCCTTCTCCTGCGGTTGGCGAGGCGCAGGCCGAAGCGAACACGATGGTTTCGCCGCAGTGGAGCACGATGGAGCCATTTGCCTGGCGTGCGATTTTACCTGTTTCGAATCTAAGGTCTTGTCTGCCTACTTTAAACGCAATCGTTTCGCGGGTGAACATGTATATGTATCTCCAACTTGGGGTGAACGGATGAGATTAAAACAAATCAGTTTAAATGACAACAGACAAAGAGAGAATGACAACAGACAAAGAGAGGGAGAGAGGCTCCCTCAGAGGTTCCTTTTTGAAATTATTTTCTGAGATTCAGGCGGACGATCAAATTCTGATACCGCTTGGTATCCGTAGAATTGAGATAATCGAGCAATTTCCTCCGTTGGCCGACGAGTTTGAGGAGGGCTAACCGTGAGCTATGGTCTTTTGGAGCCAGCTTCAGGTGCTCGGTAAGTTCGGTGATTCTTTCAGTCAGAATAGCGATCTGGACGTCGGCTGAGCCGGTATCTTTCTCGTGCAACTGAAATTTTTTTGTGATTTCTTCCTTGGTCCCTTTATCTAAAGACATCGAGGAGGTTCTCCGATTAAATGTTTGACTCAATACCTTGCATTGTACCTGATTTTGAATAAACGTTCAATCCATTGTCTTTTTTGACAGATCCCGTGTATGCTCAAACATCGTTGAAACCACCAGACTGGCATGCAAAATCAATTTCTAATTATACAGCCCTGGATCCCCCAAGTCCTGGCTGCGATCAAACGAGAACTTAGAACGGAGCACCTCGCGAACAGCCCTGCCTTTGCCCGGAGCCATTTCGGCAACCGCCCCCTCAATCGCCTGACTGCCGAAGAACTCTTTCGAGCTTATGAAAAAGATTTGTTGACAGGGAATGAGGAGCTCTCTGAATGGGTCGTGAATCGCTGGGTGTTCAAGAACGGCGACCTATATACTCATTTTGCCGACGGTCTTGAGCGGATCGACGCCGAGTACAACGCGCTCAAAAATTTGACCGAGGAGCAAAGCGAACAAATTCTTCAAGGGGCGGCGGAGCGCTTTGGAGCCCTTCCGACCTATCTTTTTTCCGTGCTGAACCGCGTTGTATTTCCTCAAACGGTTTTCGACCGTTTGCGGCAGGGGGCCGAACGGGAAGAGTCGATCCAAAAGATGCAGGCGCAAGAGGCTGAGCAACAGCAAAACGTCTCGCAGATGAAGGAATGTTTTGAAAGAGAAATCGCCCGCATGCAGGATAAATACGATCGTAAAATCGCCGGAGTGATGAAGAAATATACGACAGATACCGAAGCGCTTAAAAAGCAGATCCGCGCTCTGCAACAGCAGCTGCAAAGAAGATGAACCCTTCTGATCCTATTTTCATGCGAGAGGCTTTAAAGGAAGCGAAAAAGGCCTATGAGGCTGACGAAGTTCCTGTAGGCGCTGTCTTAGTCTACGAAAATAAAGTCATAGCTCGCGGGTTCAATCAGGTCGAAACGCTCCAGGATGCTACGGCTCACGCCGAAATGATCTGCCTCACTGCCGGTGCGTCTGCCCTGTCTAATTGGCGCCTCAATGGCGCCACTCTTTACTGCACGCTCGAGCCCTGCCCCATGTGCGCTGGGGCTCTGCTGGCATCGCGCTGCAGCAGGCTGGTTTGGGGGGCTCCTGATGTGCGTCTCGGAGCGAATGGGAGTTGGATCGATCTCTTTGCTCAGAAACACCCGATGCACACGCTGGAAATTACGCCGCGCCTCCTCGAAGAGGAAGCCGTCTTGTTAATGAAGAGCTTTTTTCAACGAAAGAGAAAGAATGGAAAAAAAGACGCTGTCGCTCTTGGATAATTTGATCGAAACCCAGAAGCGCCATCTTTTGAAGACCGCAAAACGGATCGTGCCCCAGGTCACAGATGACGATTTGTTTCAGCCAAACGATTTTCCTGAATTGGAGATGCATCCCCACTTCCGCTATGAAGAGGGAGTGCTCCACGGATTTCAAGCCGCAAAGGCCGCTTTCCTGGCAGAACTATCTCTTCTCTGAGGCTTTTTTCTCTGAAATTTTTTGCATCCGCTTCCGGTCATCCGACGACAGGGATTCTTCTCCTTGGAGCGAAATCTTGGCGAGCATCGCATCCATGAACTGCTCGTCATTGAGAACTGGCGCTCCCGATTTGATGTCGTAGATCTTCGTATGGCGGTAATTTCTTCTTCCCAAGTGTTCGATCTTCTCCACAATCCGCAAGAGACCCCTTTCTAAAGGAGCCAGAAAAGGAAAAGGGCTTCTCGTCTTACAAGATAGGACGGTGAAGAAGTAGCCGAAAAGGAGGGAGCCGACATAGGCAAAAAGAGGGATCCAATTGGCGCTCGACAGGTCGATCAGCAGATTCAAGCCGATCAGAATCAGTAAGAGATTGCGCGCTTTGAACGGGACTGCGAAAAAGAGAAGGAGACGCGCTTCGGGATTGAGGAGCACCCAGGCAATGAGGAGCGCGTAAAGGGCTGGAGAGCTTCCAGTGAAGGAGGTGGCAAGATGGAATAGAGACATGGCGGCAAGGGCGAAAAAGCCGGCGCACACGCCCGCTCCAAAATATAAAGAGAAAAAGAGAGGGGTTCGGATCCTCTCGAGTAGACTGGCCCCGAAGATCCAGGTCAAATAGAGGTTGAAAGCGAGGTGGAGGAGGCCGGACGGGAAAGGATGGACGAATAGATACGTAGCCAACTGCCAAAGGTAGAGATGCTGGAATCCAGCGAAAGACAGGGCCAGGTAGGGGCCGAGAATTTTGGAAAATAGGCTGAGGATCAGGGTAGACAGCAGCAGAATCTTGAGGGAAATGGGGGTTGAGTTGGGTGTAAAGCGCACTTGCATGATAGAAATTTTTATCACAAATGACGTCTAAATGAAACAGGTTGTTTTTTTCTCTCGGACGCGATAGGATCGGTAGGGTTTATTAAAAGCGGAATTTTGTCATGAAAGAAAAAATCCATCCTCCTTACCATGAAGTGCTCTTTATCGATTCATCGACCGGGGCGACTTTTATAATCGGCACGACTCTGCAGACCAAAGAGAAGGAAAAGTTCGAAGGCAAAGAATACCCCGTTTGCCGGGTTCCGATTTCTTCATCTTCTCATCCATTTTTCACCAAGTCGAATCAATTCATCGACTCGGAAGGTAGAGTCGATAAATTCGCGAAGAAATATCAGCGCAAAGTCGAAGAGGTTAAGAAAGCGCAGGATAAGCAGGAAGAAGCGAAAAAAGCCAAGCTCAAAGAGACGAAGAAGAAGAAGAAGTGAAAGAGAAAGTTGAGAGGTTGATGGCCCGGCTTCGCGAAGTCGAAGAGCAGCTGGGTCTGCCCGGTGTTCTTTCAGATCAAAAGCTCTATCGGCAGCTTACGCAAGAACACTCTCAGCTTTCCGAACTCAGGGATCTATGGGAGTATTTGCGCAATGCCGAAAGGCAGCTTGCAGAAAACAAAGCTCTTTTAACGGCCGAATCCGATCCGGAGATGCAGCAACTTCTCCGAGAGGAAATTGCCAATCTCGAAGCCGATCGGGAAACCTCGGCTGCCAAAGTCCAAAATCTACTCGTTCCACCCGATCCCCGCGATAGCCGCAGCATCATCCTCGAGCTACGTGCCGGAACTGGCGGCGACGAGGCGGCTCTTTTCGTAGCTGATTGCGTCCGCATGTACCAATATTACGCTGAAAGAAAAAAGTGGAAAAGGGAAGCGCTCTCTTCTTCTCCTTCGGAGTTGGGCGGCTATAAAGAATATATCCTATCCTTATCCGGAGAAAATGTCTTCCGCCTGATGCAATATGAAGCGGGAACCCATCGGGTACAGCGAGTTCCGGCTACCGAGACCCAAGGGCGAGTCCATACCTCAGCCATCACTGTCGCGGTTCTGCTTGAACCCGATGAGGATGAAAAAATCCAGATCGACGAAAAAGATCTCCAAATCGATACGTATCGCGCCTCCGGAGCTGGAGGCCAGCATGTCAACCGGACCGATTCGGCTGTCAGAATTACCCATATTCCTACAGGAACCGTCGTCGCATGCCAGGAAGAGCGAAGCCAGCATAAGAATAAGGAAAAGGCGATGCGACTCCTCTCATCGCGGATAGCTGAAGAGCAGCGCCGCAAAGCAGCGGCTGAGATGTCGGCGCTTCGCTCCAGCCAGGTTGGAAGCGGCGATAGATCCGAACGGATCCGAACTTATAATTTCCCGCAGAATCGAGTGACCGACCATCGGATCGATTTGACCCTCTATAAGCTGGACAAAGTCATGGAAGGCGATCTCGACGATCTAACTCTTCCTCTCGTCAACTTTTTTTACGACGAAAAACTCAAAGCACTATGAAAACCGTCGGTGAAATCCTGAAGGCTTCCACCGCCTACCTCGAGGAGAAAAAGAGGGATCGCCCTCGCCGCTCGGCGGAAGAGCTTTTGTCCCACGCGCTCCACTTGAAACGGATCGACCTCTATCTGCAATACGATCGGCCGATCCGCGAAGAGGAATTGGCCTTTGTGCGCGATAGGCTAAAGAAGCTGGTCCAGGGCCAGCCGCTGCAATACATCCTGGGGGAAATCGAGTTTTACGGCTGCCAGATCCGGATCGATCAGAGAGCGCTCATCCCTCGCCCTGAAACAGAACTCCTCGTCGATCTCATCGTCAAGAAAAAACCATTGGGGATTGCCTGGGATCTTTGCACCGGATCCGGTTGCATTGGGATCGCGCTGAAAAAAAA
>CAZVXG010000093.1:0-4737 GCA_964631635.1 uncultured bacterium
ATGCTGCCGATGTAGTCCGATTCGTCGGTAATATCGGTGATATTGACATTGAGCAGGGTGAGGCCGATTTTATGGAGTTCCGGCTCTATGTTCTTCTTGATCGCTTCGAGGAATCGTTCCCGGTCCTGGTTGATCTCTTCGATGCGGAGGGAGGCTACGGTCAGCCGGAGCTGGCCGATGATGATCTCCGTGGCCATCGACTCGATTTCCTTGTGGTCGAGATCGAGCAGGCGGACCGCGGCGTTGTTCATCACCTCTGGGGTGAGGCCGACTGCGACTGTGAAGGTGCTGGGTACGTTGATCCGGATGTTTTGATGGGATAGAGCTCCTTTTAGCGGAATGTGGATAGTGCGGGGGATGAGGTCGAGGAAGGCAAATCCTTGAATCAGCGGCCAGACGAATGTTCCGCCTCCATGGTAGCACTGGACGGTTTTGCTATTTTTAACGCGGCCATAGATGACCAGGATCCGGTTCGAAGGACATCTTCGATAGAGCCGGGCAAGGAAGAACAGGATGGAAAAGACGAAGAGAAGAAAACTGAGTACTGTGGTGCTGAAAATAGGGAGGTTCATAGATTTCCTTTTGTGCTGACTACCAAGGTCTTGCTGTCGATTTTTCTTAGGATGCGGACGATGAGGAAAGAATCGATCTCCTCTCCGTCCATAGCGATGGCGTCGACTTCATGGGTGTGCCCATCGATCGACACGGAGATTTTCCCAATCCCATCTTTTGAGATGCGCTGGTAAACGGTGGCTTCCTTACCGATCGCTTTGTCGAGGTCGAAGACGGTTCCTGAACTATGGAGGCGTTTTGCGCTCTTGAAGATAAAGCCTGTAATCGCGACGGTGGCAAGTCCAGCTAAGAGGGAGAGGCAAGCGGTTGCGGCAAGAGAGAATGCAAACTCTTTTTTACACGCTAAAGCGGTCCAGCCGAACATCATCAGGAACCCAGTGAGCGCTTGCTTGGACAGCCATTTGATTTTAGCCGCTTCCATTTCTATGGATTCACCCGTCTCATTGCCGTCTGAAACGCCGAATAGGGTGAGGACGAATTGGATGACGAACATCCCCGAGCCGGCAATCGCGCAGAACCAGAAGATGGCGTCCTGTTCAAAAAGTTGTTGCCACATAGATAGAGCGATCCTCTAAGAAGGAAGGTAGATTACCATAAGAGGAGGGTATGCTTCAAGAGACGATTCGGCGATTTTGCATGACGGAAAATTTTGCAATCGGCTCGAATAGTCTTTTGTTGGCTTCACTTCGATGCCGATTCCTGGTATTCTTCTTGCATCATGGACATGGAAAAGACTCTTCAAGAAGAGGTCGCAAAACGGCGCACATTCGCAATCATCAGCCACCCCGACGCTGGGAAAACGACCCTGACCGAAAAACTTCTTTTATACTCAGGAGCGATCCATATTGCCGGCATGGTCAAAGGCCGGAAGGGGCGCAAAGCCGCCTCCTCCGATTGGATGGCCATGGAGCAGGAACGGGGGATCTCGATCACCTCTTCCGCCATGCAATTCACCTATAAAAATACCATCATCAATGTGCTCGATACTCCAGGCCATGAAGACTTTTCGGAAGATACCTACCGCACGCTTACAGCCGCCGACTGCGCGATCATGGTGATCGACGCCTCAAAGGGCGTAGAAAAACAAACCCGCAAACTTTTTGAAATCTGTCATTTAAGGAAAATTCCCGTCCTGACTTTCATCAATAAGATGGACATGCCTGGGCGCGATCCTCTAGAGCTGATGCATGAAGTGGAAAATGTCCTCCAAATCCATTCCTATGCGATGAACTGGCCGATTGGGACTGGCAGGCAATTCCAGGGCGTCGTCGACCGTTTGACTCAGGAATGCCTGTTTTTCTCAAAAACATCTACTGGCGGAGCCTTAAAGGCAGACAAGATTTGCTATCCGCTACACTCCCAGCAGTCCAAAACCAGGATCGATGCGGAAGACTATGCAAAAATCATCGCAGATCTCGAGCTTCTGGATCTTGCCGGCAATCCCTATTCGCAGGAAGGATTCTTGAGCGGTACAGTCACTCCTGTCTTTTTTGCCTCTGCGTTGACGAACTTCGGAGTGGAGCCATTTTTCGACGCATTTCTCCATCTCGCCCCCTGCCCCCACTCCTTAATGGCCGTCCGACCGAATGGCGCTGAAATCGAAATCGATCCCATCAAGACCCCATTCAGCGGATATGTATTCAAGCTCCAGGCGAACATGGACCGCCGCCACCGCGACAGCATGGCCTTTATCAGGATCTGTTCCGGCCAATTTGTTAGAGACCTGATCGTGAAACATATCCGCTTGGGCAAAGAGATAAGGCTATCCCGCCCGCACAGTATGCTCGCAGGCGAAAGAACGACCCTCGACTTCGCCTATCCAGGAGACGTAATCGGCGTCATTAACCCAGGCCTATTTGCTATCGGAGATACGCTTTCCATTACGGGAGGATTCAGTTTCAAGCCGCTTCCGCAGTTTCAGCCAGAAATTTTCGCAAGGCTCTACCCAAAAGACGTCGGCAAAAGAAAATCGTTCGACAAAGGGGTGCTCCAATTGGTAGACGAAGGGGCGATTCAGTTGCTCACAGGTCATGAGCGCGAAGGGGACTTTATCTATGCAGCCGTCGGCAAGCTCCAATTCGAAGTGATGCAATACCGCTTAAAAGACGAGTATGGCGTGGAGACCGTCCTGACGCTTCTTCCCTATCAATGCAGCGCCTGGATACTCGGCGACATACGATCATTTTCCAAATCTTCCGCTTCTGTGATCGTCTTGGACAGACAGAGGCGTCCAATGGTCCTATTCAGGGATCAATGGGATAAGCAGTATTGCATCAAGCAAAACCCAAACCACCAGCTCGTCGACGTCCTCGTCTGATGTTTATACCGCTTTGGTGGGTAAAGAAGGAAACAGGATGCGCAAGATCGCAAGCGGCAGGATGGGCAAGATAGATTCATTTATCCTGCAGACTGTTAAATCAATTTCCCGGACCAGCCGAGCTTTTTCCTGAGCGTGGAAAAATATTCGTGGCGGCGCAGGTTGAGGAGCTTGAACGTACGGCTTGATTTTTCAATGGTTAACTTGTCGCCGCTTTTCATCGGAAACGCGGCGAGGCCATCGGCCCGGACGTCGATCGCATCGTATTGGCTGATGTATTCGATCTCGATCTTCTGGTCCGCTGTCAAAACGATCGGGCGATTGGAGATCGTATGCGGGCAGATGGGGGTCAGGACGATCGCATCCAGAGTGGGGGCGAGAATGGGTCCGCCGGCAGCGAGGGAATAGGCGGTCGATCCAGTGGGAGTCGCAACAATGATCCCATCTGCGACGAAGGTATTGATATAGACCCCCTCGACCTGAATTGCCAGTTCGATCAGGCTGTAGTTTTTGGCTCGATGGAGGACGATATCGTTGACCGCATGAAGGGTTTGTTTCCGGGAGCTGGCTTTGAGGACGAGGCGCTGGTCGATCGTATAGGCGCCGCTCAATAGATCGATGAGGCTGGGAAAGATGTCGGAAGCGGGAATATCGGCCATGAAGCCGAGATGGCCGAGGTTGACGCCGAGGATCGGGGCGTCGATATGGGAAAACTGGTGGGTGATCCGGAGCAGGGTCCCATCGCCTCCCATCGAGATGAGGAGGTCGATCTTCTTTGGATCGACAGAAGAAATGGGAAGGGCCCCGATTTTTGAGGCTTTCTCCTCTTCCGCCAGGACTGCAATGCCCCGCTCTTCAAAAAATTCTCGGATGCGGATCGCCAGTTCAAAGGAGTGCTTTTTCTTTTCGTTGGGAAAGAGTGCAATCGTCTTCATGAAAGAAAAACTCCTGGACAAGCCGGGCGGCGATTGATTCGGCGTCCAAGCCTAATTCTCGCATAAGTTCCGAATTGCTGCCAAATTGTACCCATGTATCTGGAATCCCGAAGTTGACCACCTCAGTTTCCCGATGCCCGTTTTGGACGAGGAAGTGGTTGAAGATCATGCCCAAACCACCATTGATCGCGTGCTCTTCGATTGTAGCCGCGAAGCGATGGGTGGCCAAAAGATCGCTCAGGAGGTCGGTGTCGAGCGGTTTTACAAAAATGGGATCCACCACGGTCGCCTCGATCCTTTTTTGTTGAAGCAGCTCCCTGACTTTCAAGGCGGTGTGACAGGTGTGGCCCAGAGCGATGAGCAAGAGGTCTTTGCCGGAAGCGAGAATTTCGCCTTTGCCTGGAATGCGGGTTTTGAGGGGGAGGTCGGGTTCCTCGGTATCGAGATTCGGATAGCGGATGGCGCACGGTTTTCCCCAGCTGAAACTACTTTCCAGCAGCTCTTTAAGGAGATGGCCGTCGCGGGGCTGGGCAATGATCATATTCGGCATGGCGTTTAGGAAGCTGATGTCATAAATCCCATGGTGGGTGCTCCCATCGGGTCCGGAGATGAAGGAGCGGTCGAGGGCGAAGACGACGGGAAGTTCCTGCATGCAAACGTCTTGAAAGAGATTGTCGAAAGCCCGCTGTAGGAAAGTGGCATAGATGCAGGCGACGACCCGTTTTTTATTCTGATAGGCGATGCCGCCGGCGAATGTGACGGCGTGTCCTTCGGCAATGCCGACGTCAATGCATCGGTCGGGATAGTGCTGCATGAAATCGTCGAGGCACGATCCGGCCGGCATCGCCGGGGTGATGCAGATGAGATCGGGGTCGCTGTCGGCCATTTTCAACAGATGGCGGCCGAAGATTT
>CAZVXG010000094.1:0-4715 GCA_964631635.1 uncultured bacterium
ATTTCCATGAGGTGGCGGGTCAATTCAGGTCCTGATCCGACTAAATAAGATCCCTCTTTTTTTTTCACCCGCACGACATCGTCGGAAATCAGCCGATGCCCCTTCTCGATCAAACCGAGGGCCGCTTCGCTCTTGCCGACAGAAGATTGCCCCTGGATCACGACCCCCACGCCAAATACCTCGACCAAGGTTCCATGAAGGGTCACGCAAGGGCAAAATTCCTCAAGCAGGAGAAAGGTGACACGGCTCAATAGATGGGTCGCCGTCGAATTCGCCTGAAACAGGGGAACGCCCATTTTTTCGCAAAGAGCGGTCAATTCTTTCGGCGGACGGAACCCCCGCGCGATGATCACAGCGGGAGTCGATGGATTTAAAATCGCCTGAAAGCGCTGCAGCCGTATTTCCGAATCGAACTCCTTCAGATATTCGATCTCCTGTTTGCCCATCACGAGGATCCGGGCGGAAATAAAACCTTTCAAATATCCAGTGAGGCTGAGGCCGGGACGATGCACTTCCGCTTTTTTGATCCGGCGGGATAATCCTGTTTTCCCTGCAAGGAGATCAAGTCCCAGGTGTTTCCTATGTTGTTCGAAAAAATGTTGCACTGAATACATAATACCCCTATGGAGCGATGTCCATCCCCTCCAAAAAAAAGATCAGCCATTCGGAAAAACTTGAAAATGCGCCGTTTTCACCCCATACTTGCCCGTAACTCGTATCTGATATTGTATAATCGATTCCCGAAAAATATACATTACCCATTTCGCCTTCCGGATACCAATCGGCAAAAAAACATTGAAACGAATTCAAGCCGAATGCCTCGAAAAAAGGGAGGAGAGCCTCCGCATCGACCGGAACGCCTCTCGCTTTTATCGGCCGCTGCGCCTTGAGGATCATCTCCATGACCCGCCGCTTGGCAATGCCGATATCCTCTAGGGCCAAGACGCCGAGCTCCAAAAGTTTTCCGAAGCCATTATGGATGTTCATGAACGCCATCCAATCGCGCGGGAAAACAAAATTCACTTCAGTCTGCAGCTCCGCGAAATCTTGAGCGGTTGCGGGGGGCATCCCTCGAAAAAAACAGCTGTTGTCTCTTAAACTATAGACGAGTTGAGAAGTCCATCCGCCATTCAGCGATAGCACAGCCCCGACATCGTCCAAAGACCCGAAAAAATCGTTGAGAACTTTATGAAAGGAAGGTCGATAGGGCAAAACCTTCAACCAAAAATCGCGTGTGAAACTGACCCGGTCATCTGGAGCTAAGCGGCTCAATTCGAACCAACCTCGAGGCAAATCAGGCGAAAGACTCACAGCATCGCTCCAACTTTTTTCAGGCTGTTCACTCAAAATCAAAGCCTCTTCAAAATTTCCAGCTTCATGAAAGTATTGAAAAACAAGTCCATTCATCCATTTAATTTTTGCATAAATTGCGAATAAATTGGAATCTCATTGTCGTCTTTTGAAGAATTGGATCTCTCTCTCGTGCTTCACCGCCGCGGCGCGTGTAGGGAATGTGCCCAGGTTCCTCCGTTTGCCGGTCTTCGGATTCTTTGAACGGGAATAGAGCCGGTATTGCCCTGTAGATAGTTTTCGGATCATGTCGTTTATCCTCCTTTGTACATTTTTGACCGGTAACGAACGCGATGCAGTTCGCTCCGAACTCATAAGTAAAGCACAAAACTCCTATACTAAAAGAGAGGGATTTCTGATAGATTGACCTCATATGCCCAATACGAAAGTAGTGATCCTCGGCGGCGGCTTCGCCGGACTCAATGCCGCCAAAAGCTTTGGAAATACGAAATTCGACGTATGGCTCATCGATAAGACGAACCATCACCTGTTCCAGCCTCTTCTCTATCAGGTAGCGACCGCGGCTCTTTCGCCTGGCGATATCGCTGTTCCCATCCGGGAAATCCTCAGTCCCTATGAAAACATCACGGTCCTGATGGGAGAAGTGACTGCGATCGACAAGGAGCGCCACCATGTCATCTTCCGCAATGGCGACTGCGTCGGATTCGAATACCTGATCGTCGCCCTGGGAGCCCGCCATTCCTATTTCGGCAACGATGCGTGGGAGCAATTCGCCCCAGGCCTGAAAACTCTAAACGACGCCCTGAAAATCCGGGAAAGGATCCTGATCTCGTTTGAAAAAGCGGAGCGGTGCGACAGTATTTCCGAGGCCAAAAAATACTTGAATTTCGTCATCATCGGCGGCGGCCCGACTGGAGTGGAGATGGCTGGCGCGATCGCCGAAATCGCCTACGAGACGATGCTGCAGAATTTCCGCCGGATCGATACGACGAAAACGAAAATCTTCCTGATCGAAGGTTCGTCTCATATCCTCCCTGCCTATCCGGAAAAACTTTCCGAAAAAGCAAAACAATATCTCGAGAACTTCGGCGTCGTTGTCATGCTTGGAAAACGGGTCACTGGAGTATCGAAAGACGGAGTGATGATCGAAAATTCCTTCATTCCAGTCGAAAATATCCTCTGGGCCGCCGGCAATCAAGCCTCTCCTATTTTGAAAACTCTGAACGTCCCGCTCGATCGGCAGGAGCGGGTCCTAGTCGATACCGACCTATCCATCCCCGAACATCCAGAAATCTTCGTCATTGGCGACTCCGCTTGCGCCCTCGATAAGAACGGCACACCGCTACCCGCGCTTGCCCCAGTCGCAGTGCAAGAAGGGCGCTACGTCGCACAGATAATTCGCAGAGGACTTCCCAAATCCCGGCGGACTCCCTTCTCCTATTTGGACAAAGGGACGATGGCGACGATCGGAAAAACCAAAGCGATCGGCACATTCGGCAAGCTTCAATTCAGCGGGTATATCGCCTGGCTTGCCTGGTGCTTCATCCATATCATGTACCTGATCGGATTCCGCAATCGGATCGTCGTTACGTTGCAATGGCTTTTTTCCTATTTCTCCAGAAAAAAAGGGGCGCGCCTGATCTATCGTTCCACAGAATCTGAGGAAAGTTTCCCTCACATCCACACTGATGAACAGCCATAACTTCTATTCGTAAAAACTTACGCTTGGTATCTTTGCTCCCTTCCCCGGAGGGACTGTGTCTATTGAGTCGACTGATTTTGATTCCATCGGCGATGCGCCCTGTTTGGCAGACTGGGCGATGCATACTCAAGTTTGGAATGGGCGCCAGATCTCATGGAATGAAGCTTCAGAATTTTGCTCGGATTGTGCATTGGAACAGCTGGCCGCTCAGTTTGCCTGGATTGACAGCGTCGACGCTAATCGGACGTTTTTGGCAAAAGACATCCAGGCGCTTGATTTCTCGACCCAAGATCGGATTCTACAAGTCGGTCTTGGGAAGCCTATTTTGATGAATCCCGATATCCCATTGCCCATTCGAGAACCTTCGAGCCGTCTTGCAACGATTGAGGATCGAACGCCTCATCTTCGAATTGGAGGCATTAATGGAATGAATAATTCCAAAGAAGACATTTTCTCCAACATGCAATATCTCTTGAGCTTTGTTCCCGACCAAAGTATTGACTGGGTTCATAATCGCTCCCATGGATCTGTAGTGGATCTGGCGGAAATTTTCGCTCTGAATTATTGGGGTTACTCGCCCAACACAGAACGGCTTCTCTCGGAAAATTGGACTGCGTTCCATGAAGAAAACAAGGACCGGCCTCACGCAAAATATTTACAGGTTTGCCATAGCCAGGGGACGATCCATGTCCGGAACGCCCTGGCAAAGCTACCAAAAGACATTCGCGACCGTGTAATGGTAGTTGCTGTCGCCCCGGCAGCAGTTGTGCCTAAAGAATCATGCTTTCGATCCTTTAACTATGCTTGCAAAGGCGATATCGTGCCATCTAGCGAATTGGTTTTTGCCGGGATGCTTGATTCCAATGAAAATGACTGCGGAATTTCAAAATTGCTGGAGCGCACGATTGAATATTATGAACAGATCATTTGGCTGAAACCAGATCCGAATGCAAACAAAAACGTCCATTCCTTTCAGAATCTAGTCTACAGGAAGCCAATTGAATTTCGTATCAATGACTATTTAAATAATAATGGGGAATATCAATGAGATTCTTGTTTTATTTGCTCGCAGTCATATGTTTGTACGGTTGTGAATGGAATCGTCCTTACCAGCCAAGCGATAAGGAGAAGATAACCAATGAGATTATGAAAAAGGCAGCGACTAAAATATATAAAGAATTGGGACTCATTCCTTGCGGTACAGGTGGACAGATGATGGATCAGATTAAGATGCTTGGATTGAGTTTTGATTACAGGGAACCCGTGGATATCGAAATAGGAAGACGATTATTGGTCGCAGCAGTCCAGGAGTTTGCCACTGAGATTAATGCCGATGTACGAATTCGACCTTACCTTGACAAATTTCCGTTCGAACCAAAAAACATTGAAATTGCTATATTTCTCCAGGATCGAAATGGGAAGGATTTCGGTCAGGGAATATTATGCATCATATCAGCAAAAAATGGGTTTTTAGAGTACGACATTCACAATCCAAATGAACGTCTTAAAACCATTTATCGAGAGACCTACGAAGAGGCGCTTCGGATTCTTTCAGACATTGAGCAGTCGAGCGAGAGACACATTCCGAACGCTTGAAGCGCCCGAAGCCATAGCTCAAGCGTATGAGTATGCAAAAGGTCGATAGCTTCTTCTGGGCGCGGCATCCGGCTCTCCTCTATGCCGTCACTCTATTGATCGGCGC
>CAZVXG010000095.1:0-4711 GCA_964631635.1 uncultured bacterium
TGGCATCCCCAACCAGGGCTTTTTTTTATACCGCGCGCCGTTAGGTTTTGTGAATCTGTTGCGTATTTCTAAACCTTATTTTTGATAAATGATATAAAAATTTTTAATTTATCATAAATAATTATAGACTTATTCGTTCGGTTTTGATATGATTTAGTTACAATCTAAATACAGGGTGTTTTTGTGATTCAGTCAATTAATCCTTTTGCGCCGGCCGCTGCTACTCTTCTTGATCTGGAAGCGCCCAAGAAAAAAGAACAAATCAATATACAAGTCGGCTCTTCCAATTTTCTGGTCGATGGGATTCGTAATGTTTTGAGCATTCCCGAAAAAATTCTGTTGTTAAATTCTAAATTCAATTCCGGGGGCGTTTCCGAGGAAACAATCCTAAAAATGAGGGATTTCCTGCATGAAAATGGGCTGCACGACGTCTCTATTTCCGTGAATCAATATAAACCGCAAGAGGTCTGGCGCCGCATCTTCACAAATCCAAAAACCTCTCTCCTGTCGAAATGCACAGTTGGAATCGCGGCCGGTCTTTTTGAAACCCTTGCAATCCCGAAATTGACGGGATATATTGGCGATCATTACAGCCCCCTCCCGAATACGGTCCATCTTTTTTCGGATGACCTTGCAATCGCTCTTCATGAATGCGGCCATGCGAAAGATTTCAATGAACGGGCAAATCCTATTCTTTACGCTTTAACTAGCCGCCTCCCTGTTGTTGGACCTTTCTTGACTCTTTATCAGGAAGGTATAGCTACAGATAACGCGATCGCTCATCTCCGCGGCAAGAACCTAAGTGTTGAGGTGAAGCACGCTCTCAAAGTGTTAGTCCCTGCTTATACAACCTATTGCGCGGCTGCAATCTTGACTAATGATTCGAGTTTCGAGTATTGCCTGCGCCTGATTGGGATCGTAGCGGCAGGGCATGTAATCGGCCGGATCCTGGCTGTTTACGAGCCGCAAACCAAGCCTGCACAGCAGGTCGATCAAAAGCTTCCCGCATCCGCTGCAGCAGCTCCTGCCGCTTAAGAACTTTTCAATAACCTGAGGCTATTGAGTCCGACCAGGACGGTTCCCCCTTCATGCAGAAGGACCGCGGCCCACAGAGGCACCAGGCCCAACAGCGCTGGAATGGTGGCGAGGAAGATGACGCCAAAGGCGATGGCGAGGTTTTGCTGCACGATACGCCCCGTTTTACGCGATTTGGCGAAGAGCCAGCCTAAGAGATGCAGGTCGTCATTGAGGAGGACCACATCGGAGGCGTCCACGGCGGTAGCACTGCCGATCTTACCCATCGAGATGCCTACGGTCGCCCGGGCAAGGGCCGGCGCGTCGTTGATCCCGTCGCCGACCATGGCCAGTCCACTTTTCTCTGAAAGTTCTGCGACTTTGTTTAGCTTATCTTCCGGACGAAGATCGGCATAGACGGCATCGATCCCGAGAATCTGGCCGACCCGCTGCGCATTTCGGCGATGGTCTCCTGTGAGCATGATGGGGGTAAGTCCATGGATCGTTTTTATCTTGCCGATGAGTTCTGCAATACCTCCCCGCACCGGATCGGTAAACCGGAACAAGAACACATCGTCTCCAATGGACAGAGCCGCTAAAACGGATTCGCTTCCCGTTTGGAGCCAGCGCTCCAACTTTAAGCGCTTTTCTGCGGAGAGTTTAGAGGCGATTCGTTCTGGCAGGCCAATGAACACAGGTTTCGTTTTCACAAACCCTTCGAGGCCAAAACCTGGTATTGCTTTGAACGAGTCGATTTCTGCAGGGAGGAGCTGTTTGGAGATGGCGAGAGCACAGACGGCGCTCGCAATGGGATGAACGACCTGTCTTTCCAGGCCGTAAGCGATGCTCAAAGCATCATCGTTTGAAATTTGCGTTTCTCCTAAAGATTCGATTCCGCTGCAGAGCAATTCTCCCGTTGTGAGCGTGCCCGTTTTGTCGAAAGCGATCGTCGTACAGCTAGCCAGGGCGTCGAGGGTAATTCCGCCTTTGAGGAGGACGCCTCTTCGCGCGCACGAGCTAATGGCGCTGAGATAGGCAGTCGGAATGGCGATGATGAGAGCGCAAGGAGAGGCGGCGATGAGAAAGGCGAGGCTGCGGTAGACAGACCCCTCGTGTCCAAAATACCCTGTGCCAGTGAGAAAAAAAGGAAGGAATATGGCGAATAGAAACGTCAATGCGATGATGGTAGTGGCATACCGTTTGCCGAACCGGTCGAGCATCCGTTGGAGATTGGGTTTCGCTTCCTGTGCCTGCGCAATGAGTTGGACGATCCTTGAAAGGGTCGAATCAGAACTGATCCGGTTCACTTCAATCGTAAGGGCTGACTCGAGGTTGCGGGCGCCTGCAGGAACCGGATCTCCAGGGCTTTTGGGGATGGGAAGGCTTTCTCCGGTGAGATGGACGAGATTGACGGAAGAATATCCAGCGATCACTTGTCCATCGAGCGGGACGACTTCCCCGTTTTTTACCAGCAGATGCTCTCCGATTCCGATTTCGCGCACCGATTTCTCAAAGAGGGTTCCATCCGGGGCAAGAACGTAAGCGAATTTCGGGGCCAGGCGATTGAGATTATGGAGAGCGCTTCTCGCCTTTTTCGATACCGAGTCTTCCATTCCATGCGAAAGTTCGAAGAGGACTAGAAGAAGAGCTCCTTCAAGGCCGCTACCGATGAGGACGGCGACGAATGCGGCAAGAGTCATCAGGACGTCGATATTGATCTCGAGGTTCTTTAGGTCTCTCAGGGCTGCGATGAGAGCTGGGACGCCGACGAGAAAATAGACGATGGAGAGAAGGAGATAGGAAATAGGCGGATGATCAAAAGAAAAGCCGAATGCGGCTGCGAGGAGGAGAGCGGCCGAGCCTGCGCTTTTCAAGGAAAGATGCTTCCCGAACCGGCGGGAATCGGGAGTGAGGAAAGGGCTGACGCTCTCTTCCATTCCAGACGCAAAAAATTCATCAAAAAGATAGGGAGAGCTCATAGTAGGATCTTTGCGGCGAAAAAGGCGACGCTGGCGCTAAGCGCCGCATTGGCGAGATTCCAAATGGCCGCTGGAAGAGGCTTGTTCTTTTCCAGATGGGCGACTGTACTCGCAGAAGAAGCGATGATCAAGGCGGCAGTTAGCGCAGCGCCCCACCAGGGGAGGAGAAAGAAGCCGCAGGACATGACGAGGCTCGAGGCGGCGACGCCGCCTAAGGCTCCCAAGGCTTGCTTCAGCGGATGCTCGTAGGATTCAAGAGAGAGGCCCAGTTCCTCTTCCAGCATGATCTGGAGCAGGCGGTTGTCGTCTGCCATGAGGATATCGACCGATTCTTCGAGCAGTTTGCCGGAAAATCCCTTCGCCGCATAAAGGGCTTTGAGTTCCTCGCGCTCCTGCGGGCGGTGATGCTCGATTTCCCAGCGCTCTTCTTCGATCAGACGGTGGAGCCGTTCGAGTCGAGAGTAGCCGAGGATTGCGCTTCTACCCACTTTCCAAAAGAGCCAGCCGATGATAAACGCAAGCGAAATCCAATGGATTTGCTCTGCCCGGAAGTGGAGTTCGCTAAAGAGCGTCCAGAGTACGAGGAGGATCAAAGCCGTTTCTTTCGCAGCGTCGGCAGCCGAGCTGTAATGGCCGGGAAGTTCCGTTCCGTGGATTTCCGAGGAAGCTATTTTTCCTTTGATGCGGGCATCGATCACATGCTCGAGCGTTTCTTTTCCTCCGAAATGAAGGGAGGCGCCTTTCGTATCCATAAATCACTCCTCGATTGACAGGTGTTCTTCCAGGGCGGCTTTGAAGAGCAGGCAGAGGGAGACCTCGTCTTGCGCTCCAATCGTCTCGCGAATAGAATGCATCGCCCAACCGGCAATCCCCAAGTCGACCGTCGGAATGCCTAACTGCGAAGCCATGATCGATCCGACCGTGCTGCCGGCAGAGATGTTGGAGCGGGAGGCGAATTTTTGCAAAGAGAGTTTATGCCTTTCAGCTAATGCGGCTATGGTCGCGGCGACAGCGCCACTCGTCGCATACTTTTGATTTGCGTTGAATTTGAGGACGGGTCCATGACCTAACAAAGGAGTATTCTGGGGATCGTATTTGTCGGCAAAGCTCGGATGGAACCCCTGCGTGAGATCGCCTGAGAGGCAGATCGAGCGGCTTTTGAACCGGAAGTAATCTTCCCTGTTCTTTTTGAAAAAGAGGCAGATTCTCTCGAGCGTCTCATCGGCGAAACAGGAATCGGCTCCCAGATTGCTCATCGAACCGATCTCTTCGTGATTCCAAAAAAAGGCGGTTTGCAGCACATTATTTGAGGGTCTGCTATTGAGCATCGCGAAGAGAGCAGCGAAAGCCGAAGTCAGATTATCGAGCCGGGCGGACGCGATCAGTTCGTTTTCGAATCCGAGGAACGAGGCTTTTTCGATGGGAGTCAAAAAGAGATCGAACGCCAGAAGCGTCTTGAAATCATGATGCTTGCGAAGCCAATCTTCGAGATGTTTATCTTTTGATCGAAGAGAGAAGATGGGCTTGAGATGATCTTGTTTGTCGACGATGAACCCCTTATCGCCAACAGTTCGGTCGAGGTGAAGGGAAAGCTGCGGGATGATCACTGGGTAATCGTCGAGCAAAACGAGATGGGATTCAAGGGAGCCGTGCTGATTGAGAACCGAGATCTTCCCCGCCAGGCTTAAGTCCCGATCAAGCCAGGAATGGAGGATGGG
>CAZVXG010000096.1:0-4675 GCA_964631635.1 uncultured bacterium
AGCTTATGAGATCTTGCGCTCCATCCTTATCGCTGAAGAGCATAAAACTCGAAAATCTTAAGAAATCCATTGAACAGAACTCCACTTTCATTTATTCTCCTTACCCAAAAGGATAGGGCGAAATGTACGATGATTTACTCACCACGGAAACGCTGAGAAAGAAGTTTAAAAATAATTTTAATCTTTGCAATTTCGCTATCAATATCGGGCGCAATATGATTCTGGGTGGCACTCAGTCGACTTTAGCCCAGGTACTGCGCGCAGTAGAGGATCGAATAGACTCGGACAATGCTAAATAAACCACCGCTCCAGTATGCCTGAAACGATTCTCATCACGTCTGCCTTGCCCTATGCGAACGGCCCTCTTCACTTTGGCCACATCGCAGGCGCTTATCTTCCTGGAGATTGCTATGCCCGGTTCCAGCGGCTCATGGGCAATGATGTCCTCTACATCTGCGGTTCCGATGAATATGGCGTGGCGATCACGCTCAGCGCCGAACTTGCGAAGCGAACTCCAAGAGAACAGGTCGATCTCTTCCATGGGATCAACAAAGCCCTCTTCGAAAAACTGGAATTTCATTTCGACCACTACAGTCGCACCACCTGGCCAGGCCATGTCCCCACGGTGCAAGAGTTTTTCAAATCCCTGCAGAAGAAGGGACTGATCGAAGAAAAAACAGAAAACCATCTCTATTCCGAATCTGAAAAGCGTTTTCTTGCCGACCGTTATGTCATTGGGACTTGCCCCAAATGCGGCTACGAAGAGGCGCGCGGCGACGAATGTCAGCAATGCGCCAGCTCATTTGAAGCGACCGATCTGAAAAATCCCCGTTCTAAACTCACTGGAGATCCTTTGATCTTGAAGCCCAGTCTCCATCTTTACCTTAGGTTCGATCGATTCAAAGAGCAGCTCGCTCAATGGATCGCGGGTAAGAATTGGAAAGAGAACGTCGTCAAATTTGCCATGCACTACATCGACGACTTGAAACCCCGCGCCATCACCCGCGATTCTGAATGGGGCGTTCCGGTTCCCGGCTATCCTGGCAAAGTGTTCTATGTGTGGTTCGACGCTCCGATCGGCTACATTTCCGCCACCAAGGAATGGGCGCAAAAATCGGGCCATCCGAACCGGTGGGAACACTACTGGCTGAATCCGGATGCCAAACTCGTCCATTTTATCGGCAAAGACAACATCCCCTTCCATACCGTATTTTTCCCAGCCATGCTGATGGGGCAGGACCTTCCCTACAAACTCCCCGACGAAGTCCCGGCGAACGAGTTTTTGCTCCTCGAAGGAAAGCAATTTTCCAAATCGGATAATTGGACGATCGACCTGGAAGATTTCTTTTCCCGATATACACCCGATCAAGCGCGCTACGCCCTTGCGGCGAACGCCCCAGAGACAGCCGACGCTGAATTCAGTTGGAAAGATTTTCAGTCGCGATGCAACGCTGAGCTATTGGGGAAATTCGGCAATTTCATCCACCGCGTTCTCGTTTTCGCCAAGCTCCATTGCGCCTCCCGCATCCCCCATCTTCGAACCCTCCATGAAATAGACCGGGAATTCCTCCATCAAATCCAGCAGCTCATGGAGATGATCGCCCATTCCTACGCCTCCTTCCATCTGCGGAAAGCCAGCCAGTTGATCATGCAGCTCGCTCAAGAGGGGAACGTCTATTTCAATGCGAAGAAACCTTGGGCTGCTGCAAAAGATCCCGCTCAGCAAAGCTCTCTCGAGACGACCATCGCTTGCTCGATCTCCTGCATCATCAATCTCGCTTTGGCCGCATCCCCGATCCTTCCCGGAGCAGCGCAAAAGATCTGGCACATGCTCGGCTTCCAAACAGAGCTCGCCCGCCAGAATTGGACGAAGGTTCGCAAAACCCCCTTGCCGAGCGATCAGAAACTGCCGGAACCTGAAACTCTTTTCCGGAAGGTGGAAGACTCGGAAATCGAGGAACAAGTCGCAAAACTCGGCGGCGAACAAGCCGCGAAACTCGGCGGCAAAAAACCTATGCTCAAAGCCGCCATCTCGTTCGATCAGATGCAGCAGCTCGATCTGCGCGTAGCGCAAGTGCTCGAAGCGGTCAAAGTCCCAAAATCGAAAAAGCTCTTAAAACTCCTCGTCGATCTCGGCACGGAAACGAGGACGATCGTATCCGGCATTGCCTTGTCCTATGCTCCCGAGCAGCTCATCGGACGCAAAATCCTCGTCGTCGCCAATCTCGCTCCCGCTACCATCATGGGGGTCGAAAGCCAGGGCATGGTGCTAGCGGCTTCCAGCGATGCCATGCTGGAACTTCCGATGATCCAGAATCTTCCTCCAGGAAGCTCAGTTTCTTAGACGGAATTCCAATTGCTCGCTTTGCATTTGCTCCAGAGACGCGGACTCTTCTTTCAGCGCAGCCTCGAGACCGGTATACCGCTTCTGCACTTCATTGTTATTGACCGCGATTGCAACGGCCTTTTTGGTTCCGACCAAATAGACCTGCCGCTTGCCCCGCGTCACGGCTGTATAGAGCAGATTGCGCTGGAGCAGTTTGAAATGGGAAGTATGGATTGGCATCACGACACAGGGACATTCGCTTCCCTGAAATTTGTGGACGGAGGTCGCATAAGCCAAAACGAGCTGATCGAGTTCTATAAATGGATAGGCTACGCTTCGGTCATCGAATAGCACAGAGACGATCTGTTCGCCTGCGTCGATAGCGGCGATCCTGCCGATATCGCCATTGTAGACTTTTTTATCGTAATCGTTGCGGATTTGCATCACTTTGTCTGCAACGTGGAAGCGGTGTCCTGCCCTGAGCAGCGGCTGCGAACTCGGATTCAAGAGATCTTGCAGCGACCTATTGAGCCATTCTGCCCCGATGATCCCTTTTTTCATCGGGGAGAGGACCTGGATGTCATCGACCGGATCGAACTTCCATCGCTCCGGGATCTCCTTGGAAACCAAGGCCAAAATGACCTGGAGGATCGCTTCTGGCGCCTCGGCCTCGATGAAGTGAAAATCGCTTTCAGCCGAGGTATCGAGAACGGGGAATTCTCCCTGGTTGATCCGGTGCGAGTTCGTGATGATTTTTGAACCTCTCGCCTGGCGGAAGATCTCGGTCAAGCGCGTGACGCCGGCAGTTTGCGAAGCGATGAGATCGCGCAGCACCGTACCCGGCCCCACGCTCGGAAGCTGATCGATATCTCCTACCAACAAGAGCCGCGCATGGCTTGGAATCGCTCGCAACAAGTGGAACAGAAGAGGGGTGTCGATCATGCTCGCCTCGTCGACGATCAGCAGATGGCAGTCGAGCGGATTCTCTCTGCCTCGTTTGCAGCCGCCAGAGCGGAAGTCCATCTCTAAGAGGGCATGGAGGGTGAATGCCTTCTTGTGCGTGATCTGCGTGAGTCGTTTGGCTGCCCGTCCTGTCGGCGCAGCCAAAAGGATTTTATCAGTTAGCTTTTCGGTGACGGCCAAGATCGCTTTCGTAATCGTACTCTTTCCTGTTCCTGGCCCCCCGGTAATAATATGGATTTTATCGGTCAACGCTGCAATCACCGCCTCTCTTTGCTGGTCGGCGAACCGGATCTGGACCCGCTCTTCGACCCAGGCAATCGCTTTTACGGCATCGATGGAGCGAATCGACTGCTGGCTTCTCTTCAATCTTTGGAAGTCGCGCACGATCCCCCGTTCATAGCCATGAAAAGCGCCCAGCCATAAAAAGGAGTTTTTCCGGACTATATGTTGCTTTTCGACCAGGGCCTCGATTTCCGTTTCTAAAAGAGGGATCTCCACCTCGAGAGCCTCTTTTACAAGCGGCAGAAAGTCTTTTTCCGGATAGCAGGTATGCCCGTCGCCGGCAAGCTCCCAAAACACATGTTGGATCCCTGCCGCGAGCCTTGCGGGGGAGTGGAGGGCGAAGCCCAATTTTTGAGCCACGGCGTCGGCCAGTTTGAATCCGATCCCAAAGACATGTTTAGCCAAGTCGTAGGGGTTAGCCCTGACCTTTTCGATGCTTTCGTCGCCGTAAACCTTATAGATCCGCTGCGCATAGGCAGGACTGACTCCATGGGTGCGGAGGAAGATCATCACATCGCGGACCGTGCGCTGCTGCCTCCAACATTCCTTCAGCTTCTCAATCTTTTTTTCACCCATTCCCGCTATTTCGTAGAGGCGCTCGGGAGCTTCTTCGATCACCAGGAGCGTATCGGGACCGAAACGATCGACGATTTTTTTGGCGAAGGCAGGACCGATCCCTTTGACGAGGCCAGATTCCAGGTATTTTTGGATTCCTGCCAGATCGCTCGGCATCTCGACGGTATAATCGCTGACCTCGAATTGCTGTCCATGAGAGGGGTGCATCCGCCACGTTCCTGCGCAGCAGACTGCCTCCCCAGGCTGCAGCGAGGGGAGGTTTCCCACGATGGTTGTGAGCTCTTTTTTCCCCGGCTCTTTGAGTCTGGCGACGGTGAAGCCATTGTCCGGCTGGACATAGACGAGCGCTTCAATGGAACCCTTGAGTTCATCCATAATGATTTTTTTGGGTCCAAGGTATCATATATCTCCCTCATGCTCAAGGAGGATTTTCTTGCGGAAAAAGGGAGATCAAATTTATGATGACAGTTCTTTTTCTATTCCGGGTTAGCTCAGTGGTAGAGCAGTGGACTGTTAATCCATTGGTCG
>CAZVXG010000097.1:0-4663 GCA_964631635.1 uncultured bacterium
GTACATGAGACGAACTTATCACGGAGAACGGATTTAAAGAAAATACCGATTAGATAAAAGGCGCCGACCGTACAGGCCGCGATCCCCCCCGTGGAAAGGGGCCATCCATACGCGCTTAAAAAATGGCGGGAGAGAGCGACTCCGACGGCAGAAGCCAAGATTCCGATGGCGGGACTCAAGATCAGGAGAATGGAAAGGCGGCGGCAAAATAATCTCGCCGTGAGGTACGGGCCGATCAGAAAAGCGAGGACGAGGAGGACGCCTACAGCGCGAAAAGCTCCTACGCAGAGGAAAGCTGCGAGAAACAGGAGAAGAAAGTGAAAGGCGCCCGCCCGAATGCCCAGAGTGGAAGCATAAGAACGGTCGAAACTGGAGATCTGCAATTGTCGGTAAAAAAGAAAAACAGCGCCGAGATTCAAAACCGCTAAAAGAGCGGCGAAGGTAAAATCGGAAGGTTGGAGAGCGTCGGCGTTCCCCATCACCGCTTCCGAGCTCAGATGGACGTTGCGGGTAAAAAGATTGGCGAGCAGGACTCCAAGTGCGAAAAGGGCGGAGAAGACGAGTCCTACGCTCGCGTCCTCCTGGAGGCGCAGCAGGCGCACTGCCCCTTCCGTCAAAAGCGCAGTCAGGATCGCCGCCGCAAAAGCTCCGATCAAAAGAGTGAGCGGATCGAACATCCCTCCTCCCCAAAGCGAAGAGGCAAGAAGAAAAGCTCCGATAATGCCGAGGAGGATCGTATGGGAGAGCGAATTGGCGAACATCGCCATCCGTTTCAGGACGAGAAAAGGGCCGATGAGTCCGCAAGAGAGGGCGCTCAACGCCAGTACGCCGATCTGCAGTTCGTCAGCTTCAGGCGCGAGGATCCCTCCATTGAAAAGCCGGGCGATCAGAACCCCGAAGAATTCGAAAAAATTTGTCCCCCAATATGGATTCATAGGGTCGGCCTTTCCGGAATGGGTTGAAGATGGGGATCCACTTTCGGATTGGCCAGGAGCAAAGTGAGGCGCTCCTCGAGATCCGGCGTTAGGATGTGTTCCATTTCCTCTGCGCCCAAGTGAATTCTTTTCCCTTGAAATCCAAGCTCGCTGGCGAGATACAGTTCCCAAAGGCGATGCAAGCGGACAATGGAGGCCGCTTTTTTCATGCCATCGCGCGAGAGCGTATAGGCATTGCCCTTCCATTCGATCCATCCCCCACGCCTTAAGCGCCAGAGGGCAAGCGGAAGCATTCCAAAGGCAATCCGATGCGCCTTTTGGAGTTCGCCGCGCTGCATCGTTCCTTTTTTCCAAAACGCTTTCAGAATATTTTCTTTAAGGCAGCGAAACCGGAAGAGAACGATTCGGACGAGGCGGAAAATCCAGCCGCGCTTCGGGGCGAATAGAAGAGAGAGCAGAGCGATCGACGCTCCGACGAGGATAATGGTCGGACCCGTAGGAAGAGTCAGTGTTTTCTGGCCGCTCGTTAAGGCGATGGTCCCCAACACCGATAGGATGTTCCCGGCGAGGCCGCTGACTGCGCCGAACAGGGCGGCGAGATAAAAAACGATCTGGAGGCGATCGGTAAACTGGCGGGCGGCGATAGCTGGCGCGATCGCCATTCCCGACATCAATACGACGCCGACGCTCCGAATCCCTAAAATCAGGGAAAGGAGCAGCAGCCAAAATACTCCGCGTTCGAGAAAAGCGGTGCGGAGTCCCGAACTTTTGGCAAAATCGCGATCGAACAAAAAGGCCTGGAGCGGGCGGAAACCCAAGCAAAGCAAAAGCGCAATGGCTAGCGTCAAAGAGGCATAGAGAACGATATGAAAATCGGTCATCGTAGCCGCCTGTCCAAACAAAAGCGTCTGGACTTGGGCGTGCCAGGCAGGAAGGGCCATCTGCAGCGCGCTTGCCGCTACAGTCCCGGCTCCGAAAAAAATGGCTAGGGTAAAACAAAGGGCCGCATCGGATGGCACTCTTCCTTTTTTCTCCATCCATTCAATGACCTTCAGGCCGAGTAACGAAGTGGCGAATGCGCCCCCCAGGACAGCGAAAAACACCCCTTCGCTTGCTTCAGGAAATAGAACGGCAAAAAGAGAAACGCCAAAGACGATCCCTGGATAGGCTGCGTGAGAAAGAGATTCGCCGAGCAGGCAGCGGCGCTTGAGCAAGAGAATGACCCCCATGAGCGATGAGGAGATGCACATCAGGAGAGTGCCCCAGGTAGGTCCGCGCAAGACCGGATCGGTGAAAAAATCCCAAAAAGAGATCGTCATAGAATACCGGTGATGCTTTTTGCCAAAGACTCTGCCGCCTCGTCGAAAAGCGCCTGCTTTTTGCCGAACGCGCGCCTTAAATTCTCTGGACTGGCCGCCGTAGAAACGGGTCCGCAGGAAACCAGGTGTGTATTCAGGAGGAGCGCCCAGTCGAAATACTCTTCGATCGTCGTGAGATCGTGATGGATGATCAGGACCGTCTTGCCTTGGCTCTTTTGTCTTTTGAGCAATGCTACAATCGCTTTTTCAGTCGCGAGATCGACCCCGGCAAACGGCTCGTCGAGCAGAAACAGGTCGGCGTTCTGCACGAGCGCGCGAGCGATGAATAAGCGTTGTTGCTGTCCCCCGGAAAGCTGGCTGATTTGCCGTTTGGCAAATCCAGCCATCCCGACGAGTTCGAGCGCTTGGGTAGCCGCTTCCCAGTCTGCCTTGCGGAGCCTTCCGAAGAATCCCATCCTGCCGTAGCGGCCCATGAGAACCACTTCTTCAGCCGTAATGGGGAAATCCCAATCGATCGATTCCCTCTGCGGCACATAGGCCACTTTTTGGCGCACATCGGAGATTGGCCGGCCCAGCAGATCGATTTTCCCTGATAGAGGTCTGATGAGTCCCAAGGCCGCCTTGAACAGGGTGCTTTTACCAGCTCCATTCGGACCGAGGATTCCGACGACGAGTCCTGGCGGGATCTGAAAACTGACGTCCCAGAGGATGGCCGTCTTACCGTAGTTGATATGGAGGGCTTCGGCATCTATCGCATACATCTTATTGTCCCAATTGTTGGAAGAGGACGTCCGCATTGCGCCGCATCATTTCGAAATAGGAGAGTCCGCTCGTCGAATCTCCGTAGAGCGGTTGCGAACAGAGACGTACATCGAGTCCAAGTTCGCGGCTTGACGCTGCGATTTTTGCAACGGCTTCGCGGCTTAAGTTCGATTCGGGAAATACGACCGAAATTTTATGAGCTTTCAAAAAATCAATTGTATGCCGGATATCGATCGGATTGAGCTGGCCATCTGGGGCAAGCCCCTCGGGCGCGGTGAAGCGGTTCGACCAATCGGCTTCTTCAGGATCTGCCAGGTAAGCCCTTGCAAAATAGCGGAATGCATCGTGGCTCGTCACAAGATACCGCTTGCCGGAAGGAACGCTTTGCAAAAGATCGTACATGGATAGGTGGATCCGCTCCATTTCTTTTTCAAGCCCCTCTGCCCGCTCTCTGTAATAGGGAGCGCCGGCCGGGTCTGCGTCCGCAAGCCGGTTTGCGATTTGCTGGACAGATTTTTTCCATAAAGAGACGTCCATCCAGATGTGCGGATCGACGATTCCATCTTTTTGCAAGATCTGGTCCGGTGCGGCGTCGCGGATCGCTTCTCCAACGGCAGACGCTTTGGGACTTGTATGGAGAAGCGCTGAGAGGCCCGCCCCATGCTCAAGTCCGAGTCCGTTGTAGAAAATGAGGTCCGCTCTCGATACCTTTTCGCCGTCTCCCTTCACCAGCTCATAGCTATGGGGATCCAGATCGCCGGGCACCAACACCCACCCATCGACCCGTTCTCCACCGACTTTTGCGGCGAGATCGCCGATTTGTGCAATCGTGGAGAGGACCTTCACCTTGCCATTATCCTGCATCCAGAGCGCAAGAGGAGATGAAGATTTTTTTTTATAGCAGGAATAGGAGAGGAGCAAGGACCCCGACAGGAGGATGAAAACAATACCTTTTATTATAGCTCTCATATTTCAATCCTGGGTGAAAGTTTGAATAGAGAGTAACAAAAATGAAAAAAGAAAAAAAGGTTTTCTTGCTAGAAAAGTGGATGTCTTATATAATCCCGTTATAATTCGAAAACGAGAGAGGGGAATAGCGAAAAGAACCTTGAAAATAAAGTTCACTTTCGCTAAATCAATCAATCGCGTCGATTTTTGAAAATTCACGAGACTAACCATCTCGTAAAAAATTTAGGTAGGTAACCATGAGTGTTTTACATAAAGATTCAGATACGAAAACATCAAAAAAAGATATTGAAGACGTTATCTCTAAGGCGATCAAAAAAGTAGGCGCCAAAAAAGAGAATGAACTCTGTAAATATTTGCCGATGAAGACCGGCGGATATATGCACCACTTCACTTTGAGAAAGATGAAATATAAGCAGCCCCAGGAGCTCTCAGGCATCATCGAGCGATATGTCGTCCAAACCGACCGCCCAACCGTGATTGCACCTAAGCAAAGAGCCGTTCGCGGATCCCGCAAGCGCCGCGATCATATGAACTTCACGCGCAATCAATTGGAGCGGATGCTGAATATCGCCCGCCTGGCTGGAGATAAAGAAATCATTACGATCCTGAGCCCAAGAAAATCGATCTCTACCTGCAAACGGGAACTGATCCAATCGATCCGCCACAATAAAGTAGAGC
>CAZVXG010000098.1:0-4643 GCA_964631635.1 uncultured bacterium
GGTTCTCGGCAAAATCCGTTGCGCATTTCTAAACCTTATTTTTGATAAATGGTATGAATCGTGAACATCCTAGGATTCGATACTGGCGAAAGAAAAAAGAAGAAGAAGAGAACAATCGCTATTCCAGCATGCGAATAGCGAGCAGCGTCATGTCGTCATGCTGAGGAGCGCCTCGGCTGAAGAGCGCGATCTCTTGCAAGAGGCGTTCGACAAGACTCTCTGCAGAGAGTTTCGATGAGCGAAGAAGGAATTCTCGAAGTCTTTGTGCGCCGAAAAGTTGGTTGTCTGGATCGTGCGCTTCGATGATCCCGTCAGTGTAGAGGAAGAGAAGCGCGTCGGGAGGCAAAAGGACGCGCTTAACGGAGACAGCGTCGAACGCTTGCGCCCCCATGGCGATCCCGGCAGTCCACAATTCTTTGGCTTTGCCTTGATGGATCAAGAGGGCGGGAGGATGTCCCTGGCTGCAATAGTCCAGGGTCCGTGCTCGCGGATCATAGATTCCGATCCAAAGAGTTACGAATATGCCGGAAGGATGCGCATCGCGCCAAAAAAGGTCGTTAGCGCGCAGGACGATTTCGGATAGATTATTGTTCGTTGCGGCAAGGGTTCTGAGCATGCTTCGCAAGCCCAGTGAATAGAGGCAAGCGGAAATCCCCTTTCCCGCGGTATCGGCGATGGCGATCAGAAAGGCGCCATGCTCCAGAGGGAAAAGATCGTAGAAGTCGCCTCCCACCTCGCGAGCGGGCAAAAATCCTTCGGCGATATCGATTCCTTTGAGCTCGGGAAGATGGGTAGGGAGGAGGCTGACCTGGATCTCATGGCCGATTTTTAATTCTTCAGCCAGCCTCTCCCTCCCGATCCGTTCGCGTTCCGCTGCTTGCTGATGGTGGAGGAGCCGGTCCAGAGTTTGATTGAATTGCTTGCCCAGTTCGTTAATCTCGAATCCCATTTTATCGGGCGTATAACGGACATGAACCGCTCCTTCTGCAACCCGCTCCATCGCCTTGCAGAGCGTATTGAGCGGCCTGGCAATCCTGCGGGTGATCATCCAGACGATGATCCCTCCGACAACGCCGATGAAAAAGAGCAGAGAGAGAAAATGGTAGATGTAGTCGCTTTTATTGAGCTCTTCCACAGCTCCTTCGGGAACGGATAGATAAAGAAAAAAATTGGCTCCTTGGATCGGGAGCTGCACAAATAAAGTCGTCTCTTGCTTAGCTCCAGCCAAAGCATTCCCCTTTTCATCGATGAAAGAAAGAGAGGTGGGGAAGACATCCTCTTCAAATCGAGTCATCATCTCGAACAACCGATCTAACGGAGTCGCGATCATTAAAGCGCTCGCTTCATCAATTTTTTTCCCAACTATCAAGGTGTCTGGATCCATGCCGGCTAAGGCGTCTGGATCTATGCCGACTATTGCAAAATAATTCCCGGCGCCCGGAGGTAAAGCGATTTTTTTAATTCCCAAATGCTGCATTTCTTGAGGTTCCTTCACGGCATCCAGGATCTTCCATTGGATCTGGAGCCGCTCCTCGAGCAGCGATTTCTGCGCCTCGGCAGTCAGCTTTAAAGTGGAGGAGACAACCTTCAAATTATATTCATAATCAGCCCGGTAGAGGAATAAGCTATGAAGGAGAAGAGGGAGAACCAGGAGGCAAAGGCTGACGACGACCGCCCTCCGGGCTAATGACCCCGTCGCGCTCTTTATCGTTATTTTCAGGTCGGGCATACTAACGCCATGCTAGCAAAAAGGATCTCCAGCTTACAACATCCCTCTGTTCAGCACTGGGTCGAACTCGTCAAGATGCGCTCCTATAGGGAAGAAACCCGCTCCGTCCTGGTTTCAGGAGAAAAGCTTGTTCGGGATCTCGCCCGGCTTTCTCCCCTGAAAGCGTTAATCGCAACTCAGGAAGGGATCGATCTGCCGGCAGAAGCGCGATTCGTGGTAACCGAAGGGATTTTAAAAAAAATTACCGGGCTCGCGACGCCCGATGGCTATGCCGCCGAAGTCCCTTTGCCCGCAATGCGCGACCTCTCCTCTTTTCGCTATCTGCTCATTCTCGACCGGATCGCTGATCCGGGTAACTTGGGGACCTTGCTTCGAACCGCCTATGCTCTTGGATGGGAAGGAGCGGCAGCAACGCCTGGAACGGTCGATTTTTTTAATGACAAGGCGCTCAGAGCCGCGAAAGGCGCTACGTTCCGTCTCCCTCTTGCCTGGGCGCTCCCGGAAGAGATTGCGGCCTGGGGGAAGAGGCTCTATGTAGCCGATCTCGAAGGCGAGACGCTTGAACAAGGGGCGTTCCGGCCGCCGCTTGCGCTTGTTTTAAGCAGCGAGGCGAAGGGCCCGAGGCATTGGGCTAGCGGGCAAAAGATCCATATTCCCATGGCGCAAGACGCCGAATCGCTGAACGTCGCTGCAGCCGGCGCCATTCTCCTCTATGCAATGAGAGCTCTATGACCCATTACGATCATGAGGAAGAGTTCCATTCCCGCGATCGAAAACAATTTCGGAAAGAGCGGAAGCTCGCCCAGAAAACGGACCGGTCTAAATTCAAGAAGACCGACCTGGCCTCTGAACCAAAGAGGGGGGACGCCTCCCATTTGCCCAGAGGGCGCGTCGTCGCAATTTCTGGGGAAGGCGCCTGGGTTGACTTCGAAGGGAAAACTTCCCTTTACTCCTTGAAAGGGCTGATGAAAAAAGAGACCCTGCAAGTGAAGAACCTGATTGCCGTCGGCGATTGGGTCCGTTTCACTGAAGATGGGGCCATCGAACAGATCGAGGAGAGAACCTCGACTCTCACCCGTACCGATATCAGCGGCAGGAAAGAGCAACTCATCGCCGTCAATGTCGACCAGGTCATCATTGCGGTTTCAGTTGTCAGCCCCCCTTTGAAGCCCGCGCTTGTAGACCGATATCTGATCGCGGCTGAAAAGGGGGGCATCCATCCCATCGTCGCCATCAATAAAATCGATCTGCTCGACAAGGGACCGGAGGAGGAGAGGAGACGCTACCAGGATTTTCTTGCGGCTTACGAACCGCTCGGATTCCCTATCCTTTCTTTGAGTATCGAGACGAAAGCAGGATTGGAAGCGCTTCGATCCATTTTGCAGAATAAGACCTCTGTCTTTTCCGGCCAGTCTGGCGTTGGAAAATCTTCGCTTTTGAACGCCTGTTTCGGTATGAAGCAGAAAGTAGGGGAACTGGCTATGAAAACATCGAAAGGATCGCATACGACGACCGCGGCCCAGCTTCTTTCCCTTCCCGGCGGCGGCTATTGCGTCGACACCCCGGGAGTTAGGAGCTTCGGCGTTTGGGATCTTACGAAAGCCGATGTAACAGATCACTTTCGCGATCTTACAGCCTACGGGAGCGCTTGCAAATATTCTGACTGCTCTCATCTCGATGAACCTGGATGCGCGGTACGGCGCGCATTGGAGGCGGGAGATCTCGCTTCTTTGCGCTACGAATCTTATGTCAACCTGCTTGCAGAAATTGCGGGCGGGTTCGGTACGAAAACTTGGAGTTAAGCGCATGTTTGAAATCGAATCGTGCCATGCCCTGGAAATTCTCGATTCTCGCGGGAATCCCACCCTCGAGACCACGATCCGGACCCAGCAAGGTGTTTGGGGAAAGGCGGCGGTTCCTTCAGGCGCTTCCACTGGAGAGTACGAAGCGGTCGAGCTGCGCGATGGCGATCCGTTGCGCTATGGAGGCAAAGGAGTTCTGAAAGCCGTAGCGAACGTCAATGGCCCGCTCCGCCAACGCCTCTTGGGAACGTCGGTGTTCGACCAAGCCGCGATCGACAAGGCCATGATCGATCTCGATGGCACTCCCAATAAAAGCTGCCTTGGCGCCAATGCGATTCTCAGCATTTCTTTGGCCGCCGCGAAATGCGCCGCTGCCGCGAAGAAACAACCTTTATATCGCTATCTTGGGGGCGGCGGCGCTTGCCTGCTCCCCTGTCCGATGATGAATATCCTCAATGGCGGCGTCCATGCAGATAACGGCCTCGATTTTCAGGAATTCATGATCCGCCCGATCGGAGCTCCCTCCTTCAGGGAAGCCATTCGCTGGAGCGCCGAAGTCTTCCATACGCTTAAATCCGTCCTGAAACAAAAGGGACTCTCTACCAATGTCGGCGATGAAGGAGGGTTTGCTCCGGAGCTTTCCTCGAACGAAGAGGCGATCGAACTGATTCTCTTAAGCATTGAAACCGCCGGCTATCGTCCAGGTCTGGATTTCAGTCTCGCCATCGACGCCGCATCTTCTGAATTCTACGAAAATGGCCTGTATATCGAAAAAAAGAAGAAGGATCAGGGCAAGACTTATCAGAAACATAGCGCTTCCCAGCAAATCGACATCCTCGCAAAGCTCGCCGCGCAATATCCCATCGATACGATTGAAGACGGCCTCGACCAGAATGATTGGGAAGGATGGACCCTGCTCACCCAAAAGCTGGGTAAGAAGCTCCAACTCATCGGAGACGACATTTTTGTCACCAACGTCCGTTTTTTGCGCAAGGCCATCGAGCGGGGAGCCGCTAACTCGATCCTGATCAAGCTGAATCAGATTGGAACGCTTACCGAAACAGTCGAGACGATCCAGCTGGCGCAAAAGAGCGGCTACCGCACCGTAATTT
>CAZVXG010000099.1:0-4632 GCA_964631635.1 uncultured bacterium
TGGCGGCGGCGGTGGCGGAGGTCTTGGCGCCCTCGGCGGCGGTGGCGGCGGTGTCGGCGGCGGCGGCGGCGGCTCTGGAAGCGGAAGCGGCGGCGGGACGGTATTCGGCGGGGGAACTGGAGGGGTAGGAAGCGGCGCTGGCGGAGGCGGCGGCGCTGGCATGGGAGGGGCGATTTTTATCGAAGCCGGGGCATCTTTGACGTTTGGAGATGGAGGTTCCTTCAGTGGAAATACTTCTACGGGAGGAGCTGCTGGAGTCGGAGGAGGGAGCACGGCTGGCATGGCTTTTGGACCTGATATCTTTCTCCAATCGGGCGGAACGCTCGCATTCAATCTCACCGGGTCTCTTTCGATTCCCACTAATATCGATAGCGATCAGGGAGCGGGCGGGGGAACGGGCGGAGGGCTCAGCCTGCAAGGTGCGGGAACCCTGACTCTCGGCGGAATGAATAGCTATACGGGAGGCACGACCATTACGTCAGGCACGCTCAGCATTGGAGCAGATGCAGGCTTAGGGGCTTCTTTACAGCCCGTTGTGATCAACGCCGGCACCCTGCAAACGACAGGAGCGTTCACCATCCCGAGGCCAATTGCTTTGACCGGCGCGGCGAAGCTTGCCACCACCGCGGGAAATAATATCGTCCTCTCAGGTTCTATTACCGGAGGCGGTTCTCTCAACTTGATAGCGGGAGCAGCTACCGTAACACTAAGCGGAGCGAACTCCTATTCAGGCGGGACGACCGTCGGAGCAGGCATGACGCTGGTCGGAGAGGCGACGACGCCGACACTGCAAGGCAATATCGCATTGCCAGCAGGGAGTTCGACGCTGACGTTTTCTCAAAGTGCGAACGGAACGTATAGCGGGGTCCTGAGCGGACCTGGAACTTTGAATGTCCAGGGAAGCGGCCTTTTCCAATTGACCGGCGCGAGCCCTGGCTTTACAGGTCCTACGAATATTTCATCCGGGATCAATTTCAATGTCAACGGTTCGATCCCGATGTCGCCTGTTGCGATTTCCTTGGGAGCTACCTTAAGTGGAACGGGAACGGTGGGCTCTGTCAATAATAGCGGCACAATCAGCCCGGGGAACGGCAGCATCGGAAAGATCTCGGTCAATGGGAATTTAACCTTGCAGTCAACTTCAAATCTCCTCATTGCAATTGCCCCGTTGAATGTGACCGACGTGGTCGCTGCGGCGGGAAGTGCGTCATTGGACGGGACTGTACTCTTCGAGCCTGGTTCTGGCTTCTTTGGGTTCGGCGGGACCTATCCGTTCCTCACCTCGGCAGCGCTCAGCGGCACTTTCTCCTCTTTTTCGTTTTCAAAACCAGGCTTCACCGGGACGATTTCCTATACTCCGTTTGACGCGATCTTGACTGTTGTGATTAAGGAGCCGTTCCTTGGATTTCCCTTCATCAATGACAATACGCGGAGAGTGGGAGAGAATATCGACGCCCTGAATGCGCGCGGGGAGCTTACGCCCGGTTTATTCAACCTGATCAATTCCCTGACCAGCCATCCGATTTCCGTCATCAATAATGTACTCAATCAATTGCATCCGGCGCCTTATAGCGCGTTCGATGAAATGGAGTCGGAGATCGGCGGCCAGGTTCTCTCCCTTTTCCATAGGAAACCCTACCTCGCTTGCGGATGCGACCGTGCTCAGCGCATTTGGGCGGTTCCTTTTGGCAACTGGCTCAAGGAAGGCAATCTAGGCGAGCAAGTGGGATTTGAGGCCATTACACGGGGCATTGCGGCCGGCTACGATTGCGGCATCGGAGAAAACTGTGTGCTTGGATTCGGCGGCGCGGCCGATCGCACCGATCTCGTCTTGCATTTAGGGCGGGGCTCTGGATCAAGCAATCGGTATCTGGGGGCCTTGTATTGCGATGTTTTGGCGCACAATTTTTACCTCGGCCTTTCCGGCTATGGAGGATGGGACGCTAACGATTTGACCCGGCGGATCCACTTTCCGCAGATCGTCCTACGGGCTAAAAGCAATTTTCACGCCATTGAAGCGGCTGCCGAGCTTGCCACCGCTTACCTGTTTGGCGCTCCCGCTTGCCTGCTCTACCCTTACGGCACTTGCGATTTCTTCTATGCCCGTTTCCGCGGATTTTCCGAAAGGGGAGCGGATGGGGTCAATCTGAAGGTCGGCGCCCGTTCCGTTGGAACGATCCGAAGCGAAGCGGGGATCGCGCTGCAGATCCAGGATACGAATAGGAATGAGACGCTGTGCGTCTCGCCTACTTTTTCTTTAGGCTGGGCGATGGAATGTCCCGTTTTCAGACCTGCTTATCGGGCCCATTTTATGGACGAGCCGATTGGATTTAAGGCGAAAGGATGGAACCAAACCTGGCAGCTGTTTACGTTCGATTTTGGCCTCCGCTTAAGTTACCGCAGCACTTCCCTTTCAGGAGAATATCACAGCGAGCTTGCGCCTAAGGGGAGGGACGAGTTTTGGGGCCAGTGGTGCAATATCAATTTGACCTTTGCTTGGTAGAAAATGGGAGATCTGCTAATTGAAAATTTATGAGCAGGCTTTTGTTGATCTCATTGCTCGCCATTTCCACGCATCTTTTCGGCAGCTCTGAAAAGCAATTCGTGGAAGAGATCCTCGCCGTTGCCGATGTAAAGGTAGGAGGCGACAGGCCGTGGGATATACAAGTCTATAACGAAGCCGTTTACAACCGGATCCTGCGAGACGGCAGCTTAGGTCTCGGAGAAACCTATATGGCAGGCTGGTGGGACTCTAAAGCCCTCGATCAAACGATCTTCCTGCTCATCCGCGCCGATCTTGAAAAAAATCTGAAATTTTCCTGGCCCATGTTCTGGAACGTATTGAGAGCCAAAATCTTCAATACGCAAAGTAAGACAGGAAGTTTAGCGGTCATCGACCGCCACTACCAACTGGGCAACGATCTTTTCCAAAACATGCTGGACTCGTTGATGACCTATAGCTGCGGCTATTGGAAACGCGCATCGAATCTGGATGAAGCGCAGCAAGCCAAGTACGATCTCATCGCCAGGAAATTGGGGATGCGAAAAGGGATGCGGGTGCTCGATATCGGCTGCGGCTGGGGCGGATTTGCCAAGTATGTCGCAGAACATTATGGAGTTGCAGTCGTAGGAATTACGCTCTCAGAAAAGCAGGCTGTTTATGCCAGAGAGGTCACGAAAGGCCTCCCCGTTGAGATCCGGGTCCAGGACTATCGCGATGTGAATGAGAGTTTTGATCGGATCGTGGAAATCGGGATGTTCGAGCATGTGGGGTTGAAAAACTATCGGACCTTCATGGAAATGGTCTATCGCTGTCTCAAAGACGAAGGGTTGCTCATGCTCCATACGCTGGGAAGCAACAGGACCACAACTGTTGGGGAGGCTTGGATGACCAAATATATATTCCCCAATGGAATGCTCCCTTCCATCGCCTCGATCGGAACAGCCATAGAGGGGCTATTTGTCATGGAAGACTGGCACAACCTGAATACCGATTACGAGAAAACCCTATTGGCCTGGTTTCAGAATTTCGACAAGAATTGGCACAAAATTCAGTCGGCCTACCCCGATCCGTTCTATCGGATGTGGAAATATTATCTTCTCGCCTGCGCAGGCAGCTTCCGGGCCAGAAATATGCAGCTGTGGCAGGTCGTCCTCTCCAAAAATGGAGTGCTGGGCGGCTATCAATCGGTCCGGTAATCTACACAAATGGCTTGAACAGTTAGGAATATGACACTGAATTTGAGCCAGGCGTAGCCAATACCGTTGGCTTGAGGTCCCCGAAAATGCATCATTTTTGGGGTAAGCCGTTGCAGATTAACTTGAATAAGTTGAGTGACAGAGTCCCCAAAGACGCATCATCTTTGGGGTGGAATGCAGGCGGGTCTCAAATTCAATGGCTGTCTGACGCAGTCAGAAACCAAAAATATTTTAGGATCATGAACCAGTCATTTGATTATCTACTTTTCTTACGCCGTTAACCTCTTTCGCAAGCCGGACGATTCGACGCATATCAGCCTTGCTGGCAACGTTTCCCGATATAGTTACAACTCCGTTATTCGTAGTGATCGATACGAGCCTGGAACTTGCTGATAAGGATCCGTCAGCCATAATCGATGTTTTGACTTTCGTTGTGATTTGCCAATCCGAGTTTTGCGAGTTTTGATTGTTGTGCTGATAGTTTTGATTGTTGTGCTGATGTTTTTGTTTCACGCAACTTTTCACGCAACCGTCGGCTGAGTCGCAAGAATTGCAGCTGCAAGAGGCAAGAAGAACACAACTGATGATAAAACATGCAAATTTCATAAAAAATATCTCCCATGGGTTATATTTCCTGGCATTTGGTTCGTTATCGATGACCAAATAACGCTCAAGAACACTTAATTCCTCATATATTTAAAACAGAAATTAACAACAATTTATTTATAAAACATTGAATTTAAAGATATAGAGAGTCGCTGAATTAATTACGGAGATGAGGAGGGAATGAGGTGGACCGATTGGGCTTTCTCCAAACGTGATCTTTCAGTAGGCCCGACGGGTTATGAGGGCGGTAGTCCGCCACATTACCCAATACCATCCAACCGCTATCAATAAGATTATAAGGGGTTTATCGTTAAAATTCTACTGGGA
>CAZVXG010000100.1:0-4605 GCA_964631635.1 uncultured bacterium
GGGACCGAATCCGAAGACAAAAGCGCGGATTTGGGCCGGAATTGGAGTTTTGCAACTGGTTCTTAGGATCGCTCCCCGACCGCATTTCTGCAGAAGTCAAAATACGATGCTTGGCTCAAATTCAGGGCGCTGCTCCTCACAAAAAAGCTCCCCCGGAGCTTTTTTGATCAATGGTATTAACTGGCGTGCATACCCATTCGCTCTTCTAAAGAAGAGAGGATGGCGTCTGCAATCAGCTCTCCCGACGCCTCATCGGTGGGATCGATCGCCTCTCCGCCCGCCGCCTCCCAGATCAATTGATCGATCTTGAGACGCACGTCCTCGGGCATCTTGAGAAGTCCTTCGATCCCCTCTCCCACCTTGCCATAGAAAAACGCTTCTGCTGTAGCAGCCTGCTCGCGGAGCGCCTCAACGTACTCTTCAATTGCGTATGCGATCCCTTCTGGACTCATGCGGTCCCCGCAGCGGCCCGACAGACCTCTCGGAGTTGCACTGCGTTGAACCCCTCAGCCAAAGGAGCGAGCGAACCGGTCCTTAGCACCGCATTGGCGACTTCTTTAGCCTTTGCGGCAAATCCATGAGGCGTATTCGCGTCCAGCTCCTGGAAAATGGGCTTGTCCAAGCTCAAACGCAAATGGTCGAGTTGCTGCTGCACCGATTCTTGTAACTTTTGGTCTTGTCCCGATAAGAGAGACGCATCCATTTCGATTGCCGAGAGTTGGCGGTCTATCTCTTCCGGAGGAAGGAAATAGATCAATGGCTGCAGTTGTTTGATTTTCGAAACCAGGTTGCTCGTTTGGTTGAGTTCAGCGAGTTTTTGATTGACTAACGCATCCCTTTTGCTCTCCAGCCGATTCAACAAACCAAGCCCGACTTCCCGAGTCTTATCGGTGGTTTTTGTATTGACAATCTGCTCTCCAATCTTTTCGATTTGCGAAAGAGAGAGATCGGCTTCGAGCGATTGTTCGATGGCCGCGAACCCTCTTGCTTCTTGAGGAAACGATACACCTTCCATAACAAGCCTCTTTTTTTACTTAATTAAATTATTAGAGGACTAAAAATAACCATAAATGTCCTACTTCTTATCATACTATAAAATGAATTAAAAATCAATTAGTAAAAATTATTTGAAATAAGTCTTGGCTAAGGCAATACAGGCGTCCACGGAAGCGCCTTGGATGTAGTTCCCCAGGAGAACCAGAGAGGGGAATTTAGCCTTTGCCTCTTGCTCGAAACGGGCGAGACACTCCCAATATCCCACCTGAAATTGCGGGATTGCCTTTTTTGCGAGGAAAACGGAAGCGAATAGAGGGGGCTGAAAGACGCCTAAATGGCGTTTCATCGCGTCTCGCGCAGCCTCGATGCTTCCCTCCCGCATCATCGCGGTGACGCGGGTTTCTCCTTGCGTGTTTTGCTGAGGGAAGATGGAGGAATCCCAGACCATCCCGAGCAGATTCTCCCCTTCCTGTGTGGGGACGAGATAGCCGAATCCTTTCTTCGGTAGTACATCTCCCGCATAGGCAAGAGAGACGACCCAAAGATCGGCCTGTAGAAAATCGTCCCATAGACCGGTCAATCGGCCGATTGTAGACCCGGGTAGGGCGGAGACGATGAGATCAGCGGGATAAAAGGTTCCGTTCGCGACCACTCCATCGGGTCGAATCGCTTCCACTGCGGTATTCAGGATCGTTTTCATTTGTAATTTTTCTGTGAGCTGCTCAATCAGCTGGCCCATTCCATTTTGCAAGGTGAACAATCCCTTCGGGCCCTTTTTCCTTTTGGAAAAAAGCAGCCCCAGGGCAACGGACCCTTTTTCCCTTTCCATCTGGAAGAATGGAGGGAAACAGGAACGGACGGAGAGTTTATGGATATCTCCTGCGTAAATTCCGAGCGCAAGGGCATCGCACAAGGTGTTTGCCATCCTGGATCCAAACCTGCGGGCGGCGAAATCGTAGACCGATTCATCATCGGAGGTTCCTTTGGCCCTGAATGGCTCGCAAATCAAAGCTGGGAGGATCTGCGGGAGGAATGAGGCGATGCTTCTCAGGCGACCTCCACACCAGAGGTAGCGCGGCTTTGCGCCCGGGTCGGAAAAGATCACTTCCTGTTCCAATCCAAGCTCGCGGATCAATTCGAGGAGGTTCGGATAGCGGCTCGCCTGAAACGTGCGAGGCCCTTTTTCAAACAGAAAGCCCCCCTCATGGCTGGTCTGCACGAGGCCGCCCAAGCGCCCCTCCTTCTCGATCAGGGTCATTTGGGCCCGTTCGTATTTCTTCGCGAGAAACCAGGCCGCGCTCAACCCGGAAATGCCCCCGCCCAAAATGACGATGTTCATACGGCCCTCGAAAATTTTCCAATGTTGAGATAGGCGTCGAATGCGGAGGCGACGAGTCGGATGAACAGACAACCCAATGGAGTTGGAATCAGCCGATCGGCCGTTTCTTCGAGAAGCCCCTCTTTCTTCAAGCAATCGAGCTTTTCCTTAAGGGAAGCAAAATGGAGGTCGAAAACGATTCCGAATCGCTTTTCGAATTCGAGCTTGTCTACTTCGAAATGGCACATAAGGGATAGGATAGTCCAGCGGCGGCGAAGGTCCTCTTCGCTCAATAAAAAACCCCGCTGCACAGGAAATTTCCCTAAAGCGCATGAGGCGCCATAGCCATCGGTTTCCTTTAGGTTCTGGAAGAAACAGTGTTCAAAAAATCCGATCGCTGTGACCCCGAATCCGAGCATGTCTTCGGCGAGCTGAATCGAATAGCCCTGGAAATTGCGGGTCAATGTCTTCTCTTTAAAACTCTTCGCGATCAGATCGTTTTCTAAAGAGAAATGATCCATCCCGATCTGCACGTAGCCGCTGTTTAGGAATCGCTCCCTGGCCTCGACATAGATGCGGAATTTCTCCTCGGTCGACGGCAGCGCTGCGTCTGGAATCGCTTTTTGATGAGGTTTCAGCCAGGGGACTTTGGCATAGGAATAAAAAGCGATCCGGTCTGGTTGGATCGCCATCAGTTTTTCGGCCGTCCTAGCAAACGTAGCGGAAGTCTGAAAGGGAAGTCCGTAAATGAGATCGATATTGATTCCTTCAAAACCGAGATCGCGGGACTTCCAATAAGTGGCCATCGTCATCTCCTCGCTTTGGCGTCGTTTCACAGCTTCCTGGACGGCCTCGTCGAGGTCCTGCACGCCAAAACTGACCCGATTGAACCCGAGGCGCCGCAAAAGGGCGAGCTTCCTGCCGCCGTCTTCCTGGACAGTGCGGGGATCGACTTCGATCGAAAGTTCCGCGGCTGGAGGAAACTCGAAATGAGCATGGAGATGCTCCATCAGCCGCTCGAACTCTGCTTCGGTCAAAGAGGTGGGCGTTCCTCCTCCAAGATGGAGCTGCATGACCGCTCTCTTCTTCGAAAAATGACTGGCGGCGAGCGCAATCTCTTGAAGCAAACTGTCCAAATAGCGCGCTTGCCTTTCCGGGTTGCGGTTCAAGACGACCGAACAAGCGCAAAAAAGGCACATCGACCTGCAAAATGGGATATGGAGATAGAGGGAAAGAGGCTTTTCGGTCTGGTCGAAAACAGCCAGCTTTTGGACCAAAAGATCCTCTTCCACGACCTGGAATTGAGGAGCGGTCGGATAGCTCGTATAGCGAGGGACCGGGCGATCGAACCTCTCCAATAGGGCGGGACTTATTTCGATTGTATTCATCCTACTGCAAAGACCTGACTAGGCATCTAACCGCTTCCAGGGGAGTATCGGGCTTTACCCCATGTCCCAAACCGGCGATGAAACCGCAATCCCCTTTCATGCTCGCCAATAATTCCTGGGCCTTCTGCTGGATCACTGGAAGAGGCGCAAAGAGCAAATCGGGATCGAGATTGCCTTGCAGCGTTTGTTTCGTCTTGCATCGCATCTGGGCAAGCGGCACCTGCCAATCGAGGCTCAATGCACAGGGAAGATTTCGCAAATCGTCCAGGTACAAGGCGAGCCCTCGCAGAAAAAGGATCACGGGGACGTCGACCGATTGGATCATTCGCCGATAATAGGGAAGGCAAAACCGGCGGAAATGTTCCCTCGATAACACTCCTGCCCAGGAATCGAAAATTTGGAGCGCGTCCGCTCCGGCATCGACCTGGCGCTGCAAATAGGCGATCGAGACGTTTGCAATTTTCTCCAATAGGGCGTCGAAGATTTCAGGACAGCGGTAGATCCACTTCTTGGCAGCTTCGAGTCCTCCTTCGATCAGATAGCTTGCCAGCGTAAAAGGTCCTCCGCAAAAGCCGATGAGAGGCACTGTGCGATGATCCAGGAGGCGGATCGCTTCGATGATGGGGTCCAACTGTTCCAGATCGAGGGTAAGCAAGGGAACCTCATCGGGAGTCAAAAGAGGATCGATTTTCGGACCTTCGGCGAATTCGAGCTTAAGGCCCAATGCTAGCGCCACGATGGCGATATCGGAAAACAGGACGGCCGCGTCTACTCCGAGCTGCTCTACCGGCATTAAGGTGATTTTGGCCGCCAGTTCGGGAGTTAGGAAAAGCTCCTTTAAGGAATATGTTCCCTTAAGCGCCCGATAGCTGGGTAAATAGCGCCCCGCTTGCCGCATGAGCC
>CAZVXG010000101.1:0-4601 GCA_964631635.1 uncultured bacterium
CACCGCGGTTGGCGCTCTTTTTTCGAAACAGAAGTCGCCGAAGTAGGCGGGAATTACCAATTTTTCAAAATCAGTTATCTGAATACGATCTATTTCCCCGTATCGAAAAAAGGAACCTTCAAGCTCCGCGGCGAGTTCAAATATATGATCCCCTTCGGGAAAACAGACCGGGATCATGTCCCTTACAGCGAGCGATTTTTCCTCGGCGGCGACAATACAATCCGCGGCTACAAGCCATTCCTGCTCGGACCCGTCATCCACCTGAGGGATCATCAAGGCACAAATAAGGCGACCGATACTCCAAAGGGAGGGCTCTCCTCAAGCCTCCTTTCTCTCGAATACAATCTAGAGGTCCTCCGCATGCTCGATCTCTTCGCTTTCTTCGACGTCGGAAGCGTTTCATTCGACGCTTTTGCCGCCAACCATATTCGACCTACTACGGGTCTCGGAATTCGCATCGACCTTGGGAACCGCGCCCCGATCATGGTTGGATGGGGAATTCCTCTTGTCCAAAAAGACAGGCATAATCATAAATGGCAGAAAGTCTTCTTCTCGATGGGCGGACAATTTTAAATTTTAAAGGAGCAAATCTATGCATAAAATATTTCTCTCAGCAGCAGCACTCGCAGCGGTTCTAGCAGGATCAGCCGATGCCGCTGACAATGCTTTCATCGGCGTTGTGAATTTTGCAAACTGCATCACCGACTCGAAAGCCGGTAAAAAAGAGCAGGAAAATATGGAAAATCTCCGCAAGCAGATGTCTTCTCTGATTGAGAATACGGAAAAAGAGCTGCGCGAGATTTCCGCGAAATTCGATGACACCGAATATCTGGACAGCCTCTCCCCCAAAGCGGAAGAAGAGCTGAAAATCAAGCATCAGTCTCTCCAGGAAGATCTGGGCCGCTATCAGCAGCAGTTCTATCAAGTGCTCAACCATGCCAATTACCAAATGGTTCAGAAAATGAGCGCTACCATAGCAGCTGCCTCTGAAAAGATAGCGAAGTCCAAGGATTTCGATTATGTAATCAACCGGGAGGCCTGCTTTTATATCCGTTCCGACCTCGATGTCACAAACCTCGTCGTAGCAGAGATGGACAAATCTTTCGATCTCGATGCCAAGCAAACAAAACAACTCTCTGAGAATGAAGAAGAGCTTCAGGGCCATGCAATAGACGATACGACGTTGCAGCAGGCAGGTTAATGCCTACCTTTACTTTGGGCGAGTTGGCGGCTCGAACAGCCGCTCAACTTATAGGCAATCCCAATGCAATCATCGCAGGAGTCAACACTCTGGATGAGGCGGGTCCAGTCGATGTTTCTTTCCTGGCCAATCCCCGTTATCTGGAAGCAATGAAGAGATCCAAAGCCGGAGCCATCTGCATTGCTCCAGGCATTCCCTTGACTATTGGGGAAAATTATCTCGTCTCAGATCATCCCTCCCGCATCTTCCAGCAAATTGCCGAATTGCTCATCCCCGCAGGGAAATCGGCTTTCCAGGGGATTCATCCAACCGCCATCATCCACCCTACTGCAAAGATCGAACAGAATGTCGCCATCGGTCCCTATGCGGTGATCGATCGGGACGTCTCGATAAGAGAAGGGACTATCATCGGCCCCCATGTATCGATCGGCTACGAAGTCCAAATCGGCTCGCAATGCTATCTTCACGCCTCTTCCGTTGTCCGGGAGCGATGCCGTGTAGGCAATCGGGTGATCCTTCAGCCGGGAGCGATCATTGGCTCCTGCGGCTTTGGTTTCATCCCCGACGCGCAAGGACGTCACCAGAAGCTCGAGCAACTTGGAATCGTCATTCTTGAAGACGATGTAGAGATCGGCGCCAATACGACGATCGACCGATCCCGTTTTAAAGCCACCATCGTCCGCTGCGGCTCCAAAATCGACAATCTCTGTCAAATTGCCCACAATGTCGAAGTCGGCGAATGCAATGTCATCGCCGCCCAAACCGGCATCGCCGGCTCTTCCAAAACGGGCAAATACGTCATGCTCGGCGGCCAGGTAGGGATCGTAGGCCACGTGGAACTCGGAGATAAAGTGATGGTCTCGAGCCAAAGCGGCGTCAGTAAATCACTGAAGAGCGGCCCCTATCGCGGCAGCCCCGCCATCCCCATCGGTGAATATCATCGACAAGAAGCCAGGGTTCGGAAGATCGAGGAATATTTCGACCGGATCAAAGTGCTCGAGCAAAAACTCGCAGAACTAGAAAAAGAGCAATGACGAGCTGCGGCTGTCCCGGATCGATCCTGCTCCGCTTAAAAAAGGTCCCCCGGACCCTTTTATCAAGTTTCCACAGTCCTCGGGCATAGGAGCCTTCGGGCTATTGCCCCTCGTCGATTCGGGGTCCCCAGGCAGCCTTGCTGCGTCATTTGTTGCCACCTATTTGCACAACGGGGTAGTAATCCCATTTATCAAAAATGCCGAAGCCTTGTGGAAATTATGAAAGAGGCCGAGTTTACGGCTGCTGCGTCCAGCGCTTTTTGACTGCGCGAAAATAGACGACTATGTAGATAGCAGATAGACCAAAAGTCGTATAAGCAATCCTTTCAGCTACCGGCGATTCGAGAAACGCACCGAGTATATTGACATGGAATATGCCAAATATGCCACAATTAATGGCTGCAATCAGTAGCAAAACTATGACAGCGCAATCTAATTTTTTCATAAAACACTCTCATTCTTCAAATTTGGTTTTCCAGTTTCCTGTAATCCAGTAAATGACTTTGAAAAGACCAGCGAAACCGATGATGATGTATATGATGCGATCAACCAAGGTTTGTTCAAAAAAGAAATCAAATAAATCAAAAGTAAACAGGCCTATCAATCCCCAGTTCAAAGCGCCGAGAATGGTTAAGAACATCGCCACACTATCTATCCTTTTCATGAAACATCCTCATATTGGAAAAATTCTTCGTATTCCTATCCATTATCATATCCCTTCTTTTTTTGTCAGTTACGTCGTAGAATATTTTTTATTCGCAACCCAAAGGCCTAAGCGTGAGGAGAACTTTATTGAGTCTTTTTTACATCGCCTCGCTTCCCTCCTGTTCTGTCATCATGGCGTCGAATAGGGCGGGAACCGATATCGAAACGATCCAGTCGATCCGGAATCGGATGCAGCTCATCGCTTTAGGAGCTCAGCCGGTTTCTTCCGCGCAAAATGAACTGGGAGAAAAGATCGAAGTGTTTCGGATCCTGCAAGCGCAAGGGTCGGTCGCCCGCGCCTTCATGCATGGGCTGCTCGACTTGGGTAGCGTCTTTCTTTGGGAACTGGCTGGAACGCCGATCGAAAGCGCCCTGGACGAGAAAAGGTACTTCTCGGTCAAGGTCACTTTCGACAAAGACGAACAGATCAAGAAGATCGAGTTATGAGTAGGCAAAACCGCAGTAGGTCAAGTAGATGCCAATGCCAAGCATGATAACGTTGGCCACCCAGCCGCCATCTTTCATCATTTTCGAAAAGCACTTCTTTATTGTTGCCGGGAAAGCAATCCGTAGGATCCCTTTGATGATCAAAAGATAGCCAATCAACGTGATCAATCCTCTCCAGCTTAATTCCCAGATCGAATGGTCGATTACGATCACCAGACCCAAAATAAGGCTGATCTCAGCTGAAACAGCCAATAAGCCTTTCGAAGCGGTGAGTTCTTTACAGACGCCTTCAAGCTGATGCTTTCTAAATATCCATAATAGTGAGATGATTAAGAGGTACAGTCCGATCAATTTTGCTAAAAATGCAGAGATACCCATCATATCCATCATATCCATCCCTTTACTCCTTGTGGATTCCTTCTTTTCCAAATAGTAGATGGCTGAAAATAAATCAAGAACTCTGCGGTATATATACAAAAAAGCTCCCCCGGAGCTTTTTTGTGCTTCCGCAGTGTCATATTCCCAACTTTTCAAGTCATTTGTCATGTTCTCTCCTGACCCAAGGTCAGGAGGCGAGAGATCCTCACTTCGGGATCTATGGTTTTTAAGTGATTGGAACCGCGAGCTACCTTCGCGATACACGTTTCTGTGTCAATTTTTTCTTCCTCTAGACAAAAAGCTCCTAGGGCAAGTAACTTAGAAGCATTAAAAAAGAGTCTTTCTATGCCTTTTCCTCCACCTGACTATCACCATACGGAAGAATTCCAGAATCGGAGCCGCAAGCTCTCTGAAATCAGGGCCTTGGGGCTAGACCCCTATCCTTCTAAATACCCATCGGTCCAGAAAACAGCTCAGTTGGCCCTTGAAGCCGAAGGGAAGGATGTGGGGCATCACGACGACGCGGCTTCAGGCAACGCCCAGAAGGTCAACGTATCGGGGAGGCTCGTCCTCTTCCGCTCGATGGGGAAAAACGCGTTCGCCCACATCCAGGACGAGACGGGAAGGATCCAGATCATGTGCAACCGCGACTTGACTGTGGTCTCCGGCCTCGTTCCAACCGAAGAGATCACGCACCACAAATTCATCGAAAAAAAACTCGACCTCGGAGATATCGTCGGGATCGAAGGACATCTCTTCAAAACGCAGCGGGGCGAGCTGACCGTTTTTGCCAAGACGCTCACGCTCCTTTGCAAATCGCTCCTTCCTCTTCCCGA
>CAZVXG010000102.1:0-4599 GCA_964631635.1 uncultured bacterium
TGAAGTCGAAAATCGGCTCAAAAGAACCCGAAAATCGACAGAAGAATCTTTTCGGAACACTCCCTAGACACCTCCGATTCCGCATGCCATCCTCAACCCATGGAAAGGCAACTCTATCTGTTACAAAGACAATTTTTCAACTTGTCTTGTGTCGCCGCTCGCGATAAGATCGGGGAAAAGGATCCCCTTATGTCAATTCCCCCATCAGATGGTTCTTCCCCTCCCAACCCCAAATCGCCTTTGCCACCCGCGGATAAATCCAATCATGCAAAGCAGACATCCTCTTCTCCAGAGCCCGAACCCCATTATTCTGGCGGAGGCATGACCGATTTCATGAAGCTGTTCACCCCTGAAGAGCGTAAAAAATTCATGAATATCCTGATCCAAAATTTGACGTCGGCGATGCAGAAAGAACAAAAAAAAGCGATCGAAGCGCTTAAAAAACAGCGGCAGAAGATCGAAGGCGAAAGCGACGATAGTTAAAGATTTACTTTAGGGCTTGAGGCCAATCTTCTTCTTAAGGTAGACTGGTACCCTATTATGGGACCAATGACTGACGAAGCAGAGCTGCTTTTCGTAGCCGCGCATGAAGAAGGGATGAGGATCGACAAGCTCCTTGCAGAGCGGTTTCCCGAATATTCCCGCACCTATTTCCAAAATCTCATCGATCAGGGATGCGTTCTCCTCAATGGCGAGCCGGTAAAAAAGCGGGTCATCCCCGAAGAGGGAGATGAAATAGAAGTCTATTTCCAGGCGATTCCTGGACCCTCTTTAGAGCCCGAATCGATCCCGTTGGAGATTCTCTACGAAGACGACCACATGCTCGCCATTAATAAACCGCCGGGAATGGTCGTCCATCCGGCTCCGGGACATTGGTCTGGAACTTTCGTCAATGCGCTTCTCGCTCATTGCAATGGAAAAGCTCCAGGCAATGATCCTCTCCGCCCCGGGATCGTCCACCGCCTCGACAAAGAAACCTCCGGCGTTCTCGTCGCAGCCAAAACTCTTCCCGCCCACCAGAAACTGATCGAGATGTTCGCCTCCCGTTCAATGGAGAAGCTCTATCTCGCAATTTGCTGCGGCCGCCCATCCAACGGCGTCATCAACGCGCCCATCGGACGCCATCCCGTCCATCGGAAAGAAATGGCTGTCTTGGGAGATGGCAGGGAAGCGATCACCGAAATCCATCTCGCCGCATGCAATGAGCGGCTCAGCCTCGTCCTGGCCCGTCCGATGACTGGCCGAACGCATCAGATTCGGATACACCTGAAACATGTTGGATGCCCCGTCTTAGGCGATCCAGTCTACGGAAATGACCGCCTCAATCAGCTTTTCGATCCAGAACGGCATCTCCTGCACGCCTACCGCCTGATCTTCGACCATCCCATTACCGGCGCCCCTTTGAAGCTATCGGCTCCAATTCCCCAAGATTTTAAATCATGGATGCTGCGCCTGTGCGGCCCCTCGCTTTGCGCTCCGGCCCTAACTCTCTTGTAAAATTCCGCTGGATTTTAAAGAAAGAAATCGGTAAATTCTCTTAGAGAAGATGGCTTTTTGAGCTCGAACGACATTCACCCGCAATGAGAGAGGTACCTGTACATGAAAGAATTTGTTGAATACATCGTGAAAAATTTAGTTGACCATCCCGATCAAGTTCGCATCAATGAAATTGGCGGCACCCACACCTTGATCATCGAACTGGCCGTTGAAAAATCCGATATCGGAAAAATCATCGGCAAGAAGGGAAAAACCATCAATGCTATCCGCACTCTCCTCATGTCCGTCGCCAGCCGGAATGGAATACGGGTCAATCTCGAAATTATCGAGGAACCGGAAGCAGCTAGTGTCTAATTATATAAGTTCTACCGTTCTTACCGTACACTAGACGCTGGCCATTCGGTCCGCGAGGCTTTTTTCGATCGCGTCGCGGTAGCATTTATAGCAAGCCGGATAGTACTTTTCCTCTGCGCCCAATTCCATCGAAGGCCCGACGTTTACCGCTACGCCATTGACATGTTTGAGGTTCATGATCGATTTCCGATTGCAGTAATGGCAAGTCGCCTTCACCTCTTCGATCGAGTCGGCCAGCTCCATCAAGCGGGACGACCCTTCGAATAAACGGGTTTTAAAATCGGTCCGAAGGCCGTAGCAGAGGACCGGAAGATCCCATCGAAGCGTGATGACCCTGAGCTCTTCGATCACTTTCGCCGACAAAAATTGCGCTTCGTCGACCAGGATGCAGCTGATCCCTGAATAATCGATCCCGCGGAGCGATTCCTCATCGGAAATCAGAAGATCGGCCTGCATTTCCAATCCGGCGCGCGATCGGATCCGTTCCTTGCCGAAACGGGTATCGAAATCGGGTTTCATCAAGAGGATTTTTTTTTCCTGTTGTCGGTAATTATGGGCTACTGCCAAAAGATTCAAGGTCTTTGCGCTGCCTACAGTGCCATGGCGAAAATAGAGCTTTGCCATCGGTATTCCTCCTTGTTTAGGAGTTTAGGGAGTGTACCGAGCTCGCGCTTTTTAAGGAAAAAAATTTGTGCGACTTTTGAATTCCTTTCAATTTTCTTGCCTGCATATGCGGACGGCTTTTTCCTGCGACTCGGCAAAATCCGTTGCGCATTTCTAAACCTTATTTTTGATAAAAGGCCGACTTTGTACAATGCATTGACTTTTAGCCGATCGATGGCATACCCTTGGCCCGTGTCCAAGCTAACTGAAGATTTAGTGGATCCTAAAGTTTATCGCATCGACCAGCACCGGATTTCTCCCGATCGGATCGATCAGCACGCCTTCTACGTCATTGAAAAGCTGCGAAATGCAGGGCATAAGGCCTACCTCGTAGGCGGAGGGGTCCGCGACCTCCTCCTCAATGTCCACCCGAAAGACTTCGATATCTCTACCTCGGCTAAACCGGAAGAGATCCGCGCCATTTTCCGCAGCGCGATCCTGATCGGGCGCCGCTTCCGCCTCGCCCATGTCCGCTTCGGCCGAAAGGTGATCGAAGTCGCCACGTTCCGCTCCGGCGATATCGATTCATCCGAATTGATCGTCCGCGACAATCAATGGGGGTCGGAAGAGGAGGATGTGCTTCGCCGCGATTTTACCATCAACGGCCTTTTTTACGACCCGCACGAGGGATTGGTCATCGATTATGTCGAAGGGTATCTCGATCTCGAAAGGAGGATCTTGCGGACGATCGGGCAGCCCGAAGCGCGATTCAGCCAAGATCCGGTCCGGATGATCCGGTTGATTAAATTCTGCGCCCGCTTCAATTTTGAGATCGATGGGCCGACTTTCGAGGCGCTCCTCGCTTGCCGCAAAGAGATCGTCAAGAGTTCTTCCGCCCGCGTATTCGAAGAGTTGCTCCGGATGCTCGAATCGGGCGCCTCAAAACCCTTTTTTCATTTGCTCCAGGAATATGGCTTTCTTGCGAATCTTTTGCCGGAACTGTCCCATTTTTTGGAGAGCAAATCCGATCCTCTCACGCTGCAGCTACTGGGTGAAATCGACTCGGAAATCCAGAAAGGAACCGAACCTTTGCCCGACCGCGCCTTCCTCTTATCTCTCCTTGTCTTCCCGCTCTTAGATCAATACCTGCAGGAAATGGCGAAAATAGAGGAGAAACCCCTCCATTTAGGACAGATCGAATCGGCCATCTTCTATGTGATCGATTGCATTTTTTCTCCTTTCTTCCAGCTTCCCCGGCGCATGCGGGCCGTCATGGCGTTTATCCTAACCTCCCAATATCGCTTCATTCCTCTCGATGGACGGCCCATCCGCCATCCTCGGCTGTCCAAAGATTCTTTAACGCCGCTGTCTCTGCAGTTGCTGAAAGTTAGAACCGCCATCCAGCCGGAACTTTTACCTCATTACACCCTCTGGACGCAGCACGCATATCAATCGCACGGATCGTCCACGGATCTGCCATCTCCGGTCCACGAGGAAAAAAAACCCAGCCGCAGGCGCAGGCGCAGACGGCCTAGACGGGGACGCTAACCCGGCGGACAATCATACCTTCGTGAATGCAAAATTTGAATCGGTTTATTCATGACCTTCCGTCGCGGAAAACTGGAATGGAAAAGACTGCAGAGTTATGACTGACTTATTCCTTATCGCAGCGGAACCGAGCGGAGATTTGCACGGATCCAAGCTCGTAGAAGCATTGCTCGCTGAGCGGGACGGGCTCAAAATCGGAGCTGTTGCAGGTCCTTTGATGCGATCCCAGCGGATCGAAGCGCTGTTTCCGATGGAAAACCTCCAAGCGATGGGCTTCCTCGATGTGCTGGCAGCGCTTCCTAGAATCGCCCGCCAGTTCTTCGCCATCCGGAAGAAAATCCTCTCCTTGAATCCGAAAGGGGTCGTCTGCATCGATTATCCAGGGTTCAATTTGCGGCTCGAGGCTTCTTTGCGAAGGCATGGATACCGAGGGAAAATCATCCACTACGTCTGTCCCACTGTCTGGGCGTGGGGGAAAAAACGGATTGACCGTATGGCTGAAACGCTCGATCTGCTCTTAACCCTCTTCCCTTTCGAACAAGAATGTTTCTCCTCCACCTCCCTTCGCGTCGAATACGTCGGACATCCCCTCGCCTC
>CAZVXG010000103.1:0-2243 GCA_964631635.1 uncultured bacterium
TTTGATAGTTTGCACCAGCTCTAGCAATAACATTGTACTGACCGGGCGCTAAATCAGGAATCGTATAGCTGCCATTTACATCGGTAAGTGTATTTGCAATGAACGTCTGGCCGCTAAATACGAGTACATCAGCTCCCGCAATCGCATTTGTCGTTATGGCATCTGTCACTGTTCCTGAAATTGTTCCTGAAGGTGCTGTTAGGGCAAAATCTACAACAGTTGTGGTTCCTGCTGTTACGATGGCCCCTTTGGCCTGCGTTTGAAAATTATCTTTGGATGCAGTGACAATGTAATTATCGGGGGCAAGATTTGGAATTTGATACATGCCATCCGGGTCAGCCAAAGCTGTAGCAGTCAGTATCTGTCCACTGTAAACATTGATAGTGGCTCCCGCGATGGGAGTGCCGCCGTCTGTGACTGTTCCTGAAATCGTTCCTGGAGGTGCTGTGAGAGCAAAATTAACCGTGGTTGTTGCATTAGATGTAACAGTTGCTGCCTGAATTTGTTGTTGATACAAATTTGCAGTCGCTCTGACTAAATAATCGCCTGGAGCAAATTCTGAAATGCTGTACTGCCCATTTGTATCCGTGAGCACTGCTACAACGAGCGTGATACCTTGAAAAACATCGACGGCAGCACCGGAAATAGGCTGGCCCGTGGATGCATCCGTTACTCTCCCTTCAAGTGTTCCTGGTGGGGTTTCTAAAGTAAAATCTACTGTTGTTGTGGCACCACCTGTAATGCTGACTCCCACAGTCGTTGATTGATATCCCTCCGCGCTTGCTGTAACAGCATAACTGCCTGGAGCTAAACTCATAATCGTATAATTTCCGCTACCGTCAGTATCAGAAAATCCAACCAATATAGATCCATCAAAAACCTGAACTAGAGCTCCTACTATTGGATTGGTGGTGGCATCTTGTACAGTCCCAGAAATTGTACCTGGGTTCGCTATCAATGCAAAATCAACTACTGTGACGACGCCTGCCTGGACGATAGCACCCTGAGATTGCGTTTGAAATCCAGTAGCTGTAGCGATTACATTATAAACACCCGGAGCGAGATCAGGTGCTGAATAGGCCCCGCTGCCGTTGGTAGTCACAGTCGTGATTAAAGTCAGTCCATTAAAGATCTCTACGCTTGCCCCCGCAATGGGGAGCATCGTCATTGCATCGGTTACAGTTCCAGATATCACCCCGCCGTTTGGCACTAATGCAAAATTAACAACGATTGTCTCATTGTTGATGAGCCTCGCCCCTATTGCCTGCGTTTGATAACCAGACTCGCTGGCGGTGATTGTGTAGTTGGCTTGGTTGAGATTAATTAATGAATAAATCCCATCCACTCCCGTTGAGGTAGTTTGTCTTTGCTGATTCCCCTTGAATGCGACGATCAAGGCTCCTGAAATCGGTTGGCCTGTCAATGAATCTGTGACAAGACCAGCAAAGTTTCCAGAGGCATGTACAGATTGAGGCGCGAAGCAGGCATAAAAAAATAGAGCGATGAGATAAAGAGCCTTTTTCATATTGCACATCCTAGAGAAATGACCAACACGTTGCAAAGTCGCGTTTAGGGCTATTTGTCCTCAAAAAATGTAAAAACCGTAAGATTCAAAAAAATACTATATAGGAAGGAGGATAAAAAGCTAACCTTTTTTATTTTTCTCTGCGGGTGCAGAACTTCATCAAAGGGTTCATGGTGCTACCGGTAATGACACAAGAGTTTTGTAACACGAGGCCCATGCGTCTTTAATGGAACCTAATAAATGGTATCATTATCCTCTGAAACGTTGATACACTGCTACAGAGCCTGCAGTCACCCCTGCAATACCGATTCCAATTGCAGCGATGATTGGAACTGAAACTCCCGTTGCTATAACTGCTGCTGTAGTAACGCATCCAACGACCACTCCTGACAAAAGCACTGTTCCGTTTAGTTGAAACCGATCGATCGCTGCTGCTACTCCTTCATCTGATACTCCTATCGCTGCTGTTAGTGCTCCTGCTGCTGTGAATGCTATTACTTCTCCTGCTGTTACTGCTTCTTTTCCTCCTACTGCTACTTCTACTGCTGCTCCTGCTGCTCCTGCTGCTACTATTGCTGCTGCTACTATTGCTACTCCTGCTGCATTTTTGAAAAATGTTGTAGCTAAGCTTCCCTCATCTTCTTCGCGTATGTGCTGGGCGATTTGATTCGCATCGATCCCATCGACCCCATTGATGTGCACGAAACATAGAGGACAC
>CAZVXG010000103.1:2343-4587 GCA_964631635.1 uncultured bacterium
CTTAGCTCATTCAAAATGGGATTACAAATATCACATCGTTTTGTACGCGTTCACGGGGGGAGTGGGAGGCTTAGATTTCCTCAGCCTTTCGGCATGAGCCCTCGCCTGCGGCGAGTGGCTTTGTAGATTTTCCATACGCGGGATAAGAGAAGTCTCTATGCCAATGGCACAGGCGGGGATCTTACCCATCAAACGCGGAACAAAATCGCGTTCCACTTTTTGAAACATGCCTCCTCTTTAAGAGTCCGATCGCATATACTCCTCTTCTATGCGGAAAGTTATCCATCTCTTTTTCCTCATATTGTTTTGTTTAGGGGTCGGCAAAGCATGGCATTTTGCCAAAGACGGCTTCCATATCCTCCGGATCGGGCTTCTGGAGGAATGTCCAGTTGCAACCGCGCTCGATCAGGAGATCCTGGCAGCCCTGGACCAGCCTTTCCGCTACCTCGCACGGGGACATCAGTGCTATGCCTTCGCAAGCGAGGATGACCGCTACGTGATCAAGATGCCCCGAACCGATATCTACCGCGTCCCTTTCTGGCGCCGCGTCTTCCCGTTCGATATCGGACAAGCTTCGCTCCATACCGATAAGGAAAAGCGAAAAGAATGTCTCCTTCGTAGCTTCAGGATTGCTTTTGAAGAGCTTCGAGAAGAAACTGGATTGATGGCCGTCCATTTAAAACGGACCGGCTGCTATCCACAAACGCTTAACCTCATCGACCGGATCGGGCGCAGGTATTCCTTCTGCCTGGACGACGCTCCCTTCCTCCTCCAGAAAAAAAGACCCATCCTGATGCAAGCGGTCAAACAAGCTCTGAAACAGGGAGACCGCGAAGAAGCGAAACGAATTCTCGCCGCTTTTATCGAAGTGGTCGATGCGAGGGCCAAAAAAGCAATCTTGTTCAAAGATGCCTCCTACATGCGCAATTACGGCTACGATGGAAAGACAGCCTATATGATCGACATCGGGAGTTTCTACCGAAGAGAAGACATTTCTTTAGCCGAAGCTTCCCTGAAATCATTTTCCGAGACGCTCAGTCCGCTGAAGGAATGGCTCGCCGACAACGATCCTGAACTCTTCCGACAATTCGAACAAATGGCAACGCGATGATCTCAGCCACTATCCTGACGAAGAACTCCGCAGAGACTTTAGAGGCCGTTCTAGAATCGCTCCGCGCATTTCCCGAAATCATCCTCTTCGATACCGGTTCGACCGACGCCACCCTGGAGATTGCCGAACGCTATCCAAACGTCAGGATCATCAAGGAACGGTTCCGGGGGTTCGGAGATGCTCACAACAGGGCAACGGCGCTCGCGTCGAACCCTTGGATCCTCTCCATCGACAGCGATGAGGTGTTATCCCCAGACCTCATACGCGAAATCCTCGCGCTTCGGCTGGATGAGAGGCATGCCTATTCTCTAAATCGGTGCAACTACTTTCTCGGCAAGCGGATGAAATGCTGCTCCGGTTGGTATCCCGATCCGGTGGTCAGGCTCTACCATCGCGGATCCACCCGTTTTTCCGATGATGCGGTCCATGAAAAAGTGCTCACGGAAAATCTCGCGGTCATCCCTCTTCGAGGAATGCTCCTGCATACGCCCTATCGCTCCATCGATGATTTTCTCGTCAAAATGCAGCGCTATTCCACTCTTTTCGCCATCCAAAATCAAGGCAAAAAACGCTCTTCGCTTTGGATCGCTTTGGGCCACTGCCTGGCCGCCTTCATGAAGAATTATTTCCTGAAGCGGGGCTTTCTCGGCGGCAAGGAGGGCTTCATTATTTCTCTCTACAATGCTCACGCCGCCTATTACAAATATCTCAAGCTCGCTTATCCAAAATTCGCAAGAGATTGCGAAACACCGCCTCGGGCGCAATCTGCGCGAGGCAGGGAGGATCGGCCGCTTTGAATTTACAGCGCTTCTGATTGCAGGGAGCGCAGGGAAGAGTCGATTGCAAATGGCATTGATTTTGGCCGCTTGCGCCGATGAGTCCCGAATCGGTGGAGCCATAGAGCGTGACGGAAGGGACGTGGACAGCAGCGCTCAGGTGGCTCAAACCGGTATCCATGCAGACAGCGGCCACGGCTTTTTTCAAAAGAAAGCCGATTTCAGAGAGGCTCAATGGCGGCAGAACCTTCACTTCCGGAGAAATGGCGAGCCGTTTGGCTCGAGCCTCTTCTTCCCGATTCCCCCACGGCAGAAGAATCTGAAAACCGTAGCGGACCGCCTTTCTGATCAACTCCT
>CAZVXG010000104.1:0-1460 GCA_964631635.1 uncultured bacterium
CATAAAGTCGAAATGTTCGCCTGGATGATCGCATTCGTCTTCGCCCCTTTCAGCGCCGTATTCTATCCGATCGAAGTGCTTCCTGAATGGGCCCGTCTGATCTCCTGGTGTTTGCCTACGACCTATATCTTTCAGGGAATGCGGGCGCTGCTCGCTGGAGGGACCTTTCCTTTTCTCTATTACTCGATCAGTTTAGCCTTGAACGCGCTCTATCTCGTCTTGAGCCTTGCCCTATTCCGATACGCATTCGAAAAAAGCAGAGAAAAAGGACTCGCCCGTCTCGAGTAATAAAGGTTTAGAAATGCGCATCTGAAGTTTAATTTTGATAAATAATATTATCTATATAGAAAAGTATGAGATAATATAGTATTATACTTCAAAAGAGAGACCAAACCATGAAAATTATAAGCGATTATTTTAATTTCGGACAACTATTTGCTAGCACCGCTACCAAGAGCGAATTGCCTCAAAAGGATGTTCTCTTGGCCGATCCGCAGCAGCCAGTCCATCACGATCATCGCGAGCAGCCAGTTCATCACGATCATCATGAGCAGCCAGTCCATCACGATCATCGCGCATGGGCTGCAGAATATACCTTGGCGCTTGAGCACTTCAAGCAAGGCGGCAGGAGAACAATCCAGCAAATGAACGGGCCTCTTTTTCGACAGACTCAAGATGCGATAGAACAGGGTTTCCTGCTCCCTGACGGACAAAGATGCGAAGTGGATCGAAATGTCTATCAAACGATGCTGCAAAAAACGAGATTCGTGGATGTATTTGCCGCTCCTCTTGCTGATGTTAGCCGCTATCCAACCGCTATCCAGGTCAAAAGCCAATCGACGTTTCAAGCGACGCAAGCGCTCGTCAAAGAAGGGTTCCGACCCCTGGTTTTAGATATGGCGAACAGGAAGAGTATCGGGGGAGCCCCAGATCGGGCAAACGCGCAAGAAGAAATGCTTTGCCGCCAAAGCGCGCTCTACCCTGCTCTCGCCTCCATGCCAAACGATCGCAACAATCACTATTCTACAGACATCTCATATCGATTTCTGAGCGGAGGCGGAATACTCGTTCCAGGGGTCCAATTCTTCCGCACCGACCCGTCGGAAGGCTACGCCTTCTGTCCCCCTTTTACCGCCGATGTATTCGCCTCGGCAGCCTATAATTGCAATCAAGACCAGGATTACGATCGGCCCCGAAAAGATCTGGAATATATCGAGGGGACAAAAGAGAGGATCCGCACCATGCTGAGAGCAGCCGTAGAAAACGGCAACGATTCTGTCGTGCTCAGCGCCTTTGGATGCGGAGCTTTTCAAAACGATCCCAGGATCATGGCGACCCTGTATAGAGAAGTATTAGACGAAGAATTTAAAGGGGCGTTCCGACGAGTGGTTTTTGGGATCATCGATAGCCAAGGCAGCCAAAACTGCGCCATTTTCCAAGAAGTGTTTGGAGCCTTCTAA
>CAZVXG010000104.1:1560-4563 GCA_964631635.1 uncultured bacterium
TCCCTCGTAAAAAAACGGACAAGCTGGTTATATTGTCCCGATGGCGCGACTCGTTTCCCCATTCGTTTTAAAACGGAAGATCCCCTCTCATCCTTTTCCCGCCCAAGCGCGAACCATTGCTGAGCGGATCCTTCTCCGCTTAGACTCGCGGATTGCCGTTCTCGTCGGCCCCTGCTCGATCCACGACCGCGCCGCTGCCCTCGATTATGCGCGCCGCCTGAAAGCTCTTTCTCAGCAAGTGCAGCACACCCTCTTTCCCATCATGCGGCTGTTTTTCGAAAAGCCCCGCACCCGAACCGGCTGGAAGGGGTTTCTCTATGACCCGCACCTCGATGGATCGAACGATATCGGCGCAGGCCTTTGCCTATCCAGAGCACTCCTATTGGAGATGGCCTCCATCGGCGTCCCCTGTGCTACTGAACTGCTGGATCCTCTCGCTTCCTATTATTTGGACGATCTCATCACTTGGGGATTGATCGGCGCTCGCACTTCGGCCTCTCAGCCTCATCGCCAAATGGCTTCGCGGCTGGATTTTCCAGTAGGATTCAAGAATGATCTCCTATCTGGCCGCCTTGAATCCGCTATCCTGGGCATCCTCTCTTCGCGCAGACCCCACTCTCATTTAGGACTCGATCCCGATGGCCGCATCTCGAGCGTTGAAACGAAAGGAAATCCTCTGACCCATCTCGTGCTGCGAGGCTCGGAACAAGGATCCAATTACGATTCTGTTTCCGTGCAGCACGCGTTAACGCTCCTGCGCGAACACCATCTCGAGCCAAGGCTCGCGATCGACTGCGCCCACGGAAACTCAGGGAAAAATCTAGAACGGCAAAAAATCGCATTCGCTTCGGCCGTTGAACAGATCGCTCTGGGCGGCGGCGAGATCGCCGCCCTCATGCTGGAAAGCCATCTTTTTTCAGGGAAGCAGTCCCTGCAGGACGACCCCTCCCTGCTCGCTTATGGCGTTTCGATCACAGATCCCTGTCTCTCCTGGGAAGAAACCGAACAGTTGCTCTACTGGGCCGACGAAAAGCTCTCTGTCTTGCCAATGTCGATGAGTTTCGTCCAGAATTGATGTTCCCAATATCCTACGACCTCTCCTTTTTCGGAGACAGCCCGGACGGAGTAAGTCAGGATTCTCTTATCGGTTCCCGGCAAATCGTTCGGAAAATAGAACACCTCATAGCCCCGTTTTCTGTGGATCGGTCTGAAAAGCGACTCTTGCGTGTTATCCCACAGGCGGACGGTCGCCTCGAGATGCAGTTGTTGTTCGAATACGCTCCGAGGAAAATCCCAGCTTACCAAAAGCTGCTGTCCCGATGGAGGGTGTTCCTGCCTGGGATCAGGCGTATGGACATGCGTGCTGGCCAGATAGTTCCGATCGATCCACTCTTGCTGAACGTAAAAGTGGTTCTTGTAACAGCCAGTGCCCAATAGATTGATCCCGAGCAGAAAAAAGGCTATCCTCTTCTTCATGATCCCCGAAAGCGTTGCCGGCATCCTTTTCACTCCCGATCGGAGCGGAGTACTCCTGATCCAGCGCCGCGACGTCCCCGTCTGGGTACTTCCAGGAGGCGGCATCGAACCCGGCGAATCTCCGGAGATTGCGATCGTTCGGGAAATATTGGAAGAAACCGGCTTAACTGTCAAAGTAGCCCGCCTCATCGGCGCCTACATTCCGATCAATCGGCTGGCCCGTTTTACCCATCTCTATGAATGCGTTCTCTTAAGCGGCCGTCCATCGCTTTCCGTCGAAACAAGGGACGTCTCGTTTTTCCCTCTCAGCGCTCTTCCCGCTCTGATTCCGCCTCCCTATCCGGAATGGATCGACGATGCGTGGAGCGTCGGACCACCTCTCAGAAAAACCCTCCGTTCCGTCACCTACGCGGCCCTGATCAAAAATTTATTCCGCCATCCCCTGCTCGTAGCCCGATTCCTTCTCTCGCGGCTCGGCTTGAGCGTCAATTCTTAAGTCCAGAGAGAGCAGAGCCAGAGAGCAAAGGGATAGGGGATCCCAAGACATCGATCGCCAAATGGAAGCACTTTGGATCCAGTACAGTATAAAGAATAATCTTTATATCTGTCTCTTGCAACCAAAAATCTTTTATCACTAATAAAAATAATTTCATTTCAACGGATAAATATCTAATTATCTAATTAAAGTGATTGCAAAAAAATATAAGATCGTATACAATTAAATGAAACTAATAACGATACAATTAATAAAAGATAGAAAAAAGGAAATTATTTATGACAAGTTCATTAATTCAATTAGCAGGTCGTGTACAAAATAAACCGCTAGTTCAAAATGAATCAAAATATTCTCAGTTCGGTTCGCCAACAGCTACTGTTAAAGCCAACCAGAGCTTCTTTGCAGGTGTTGCAAAAGCCGTTGTTGAAGCAGTCGCAAAGATTTTTAAAGCGATTGCGATCTGGGTAAAAAATTTATTTCAATGGCAAAAATCATCCCCGGTGGTCCAACTGCAAGAGTTATTCCAGCAGCAAGAGCCATCTCCGGTTCATTTTTCCGTTCAAGAAAACCAACTAAAAGCTGAAAATCAGCTGAGTCAAACAGAACAATCAAAAATTGAAGCATTGATCATACCAACGACACCAGCTAAAACATCCGCGCAACCCTGGTGCAAAAACGGCAAAGTGATCGGAGCCCTCGCTTTTACCACTATTGCATCAGTTCTGGCCTATAGGTACTTTTTTAATACCACCCCGCCCCCCCCCGGTGGAAACGACGGCGGCAATCTCTACGGCGGTTACCTAGGGCTAGGGCAGGATAATGGCCAGTGTTTTATGGCGCACTCTCTGCTCCTCCCGAACAGGTTCTGCAATCCGTCAGAAGCCCCTAAACTTTCCGATAACGGGTTCTGCAATCCTTCAGAAGCTCCTAAACTTTCCGATAACGGGTTCTGCGATCCTTCAGAAGCCCCTAAACTCGATAACGGGTTCTGCGATCCTTCAGAAGCCCCTAAACTCGATAACGGGTTCTGC
>CAZVXG010000105.1:0-4501 GCA_964631635.1 uncultured bacterium
TTGCGTTGTTCAACTGCCCTCCGTTAGCCGCCCCCCAGCCTCATAGATGGAGAAATCGTATTTTCCGTTTCTTGGGACTCAGCACCAGATGATCCTGCAATCAGGTTGCCGCCGCAGCGGCTTTCCATTGCCAGCCTAGGGAATGTACCGAAATGGCATAATAGTTAAAATTTTATTCCCAGGTTTTAGAGCCAGTTGCAAAATTCCAATTTCACCCTCTTTAAATTTTGACTTGCTTGATTCGTATCAGGGCCGAATGGTATGATGGCTCTATATTATGGGATTTTTTTCTCGCAATAAACCGAAAATCAAGGTGCAGACCATTAAGCAGGACGGCTTCAGCGGATGGATCAAATGTTCCGGCTGTTCGGAATTGATCCATGCCAATGAACTCCAACAAAACCTGAATTGCTGTCCAAAATGCCAATGCCATTACCGGTTGCCGCTCGAGCAGAGGATTGAACTCCTCTCGGATGCTGGGAGTTTCACGGAATTATTTACTGAAATCAGGACGGTCGACGCCCTGGGCTTTGTCGACACGGAGAGCTACAAGGACCGGTTAGGCCAGGCGATCCAGAAAACGGGCCGCACCGAAGCTGTCTGCACCGGCACCTGCCTGCTCAATGGACGCAAACTGGCCCTGGGGGTCCTTGACTTCTCCTTTATGGGGGGATCGATGGGATCGGTCGTCGGCGAAAGGCTGACTCGCCTGATCGAATTGGCGGCTCTGTCGAAACTCCCCTTGGTGATTGTCTCTGCATCGGGAGGCGCCAGGATGCAGGAATCGATCCTCTCCCTCATGCAGATGGCCAAAACTTCCGCCGCTTTGGCAAAACTCCATGAACAAAAGATTCCCTATATCTCCATCTTGACCAATCCAACGACTGGCGGGGTGACCGCTTCATTTGCGACCCTGGGAGACGTAATGATCGCCGAACCGGATGCGCTCATCGGATTCGCCGGTCGCCGCGTGATCGAACAGACGATCGGACAAAAACTCCCTCCGCGGGCACAGAAATCGGAATTTTTACTTGAAAAAGGAATGGTCGATTGCATCGTCAAGCGCTCTGAGCTCCGCTCGCGCCTTTCGTTCTTCATCGAATTTCTCTCGGGGAATGAGCGCCTGTTCGATTCCAGCGCGGATCAGCTTGCGGGAAAAGAGTCCCACCGTTTAAAAGAGCTTCTTAAACTAGCAGAACTTGGTTATGCAACGCATTCCGATTCCAGTGCAAACAGACGATGAGGAGCTGATTCCCTCCTATGCGACCTCCTATGCGAGCGGAGCCGATCTGCGCGCGTGTATAGCGCAGCCGGTCGGGATTGCCCCAGGCGCTTCAGCGATTATTCCGACCGGGGTGCGGTGCGATCTCCCCTCGGGATATGAGATTCAGGTGCGCCCCCGCAGCGGATTTGCCGCCAAGAGCCAGGTGACGGTGCTCAATACGCCAGGAACCATCGATAACGACTACCGCGGAGAGATCTGCGTGATTCTCATCAATCATGGAAAGGAAACTTTCCTTGTGACGCCCAAAATGCGCATCGCGCAAATAGTCTTGGCTCCAGTCGTTCAAGCCGAATTCTTTTTGGTGAAAGATTTGTCCAGCACACAACGAGGAGAAGGTAAGTTTGGCCATACTGGCGCGTATTAATCCACTTGTAGAACTGTTTAGGCCCTTAAAAAAAAAGGAGCGTATGAGGATCTCTCAATCGTTAGATGCCCGGCTGATCTCATTTCTCGATGCCGATACCCGCGACGAGGCAATCGATACGCTCATCGAGCTTTTGGATAAAGCGGGAAAATTACCCGATAAAGCCTCATTTCGCCAAGCGGTCTTTCATCGCGAGAAACTCGTCTCGACGGGGATCGGAGTCAACGTCGCCGTCCCTCACGCCAAATTGAAAAATTTTCCCAATTTTTTCATCGCGATCGGGATCCAGCGGAAAAAGGGGATCGAATGGAACGCTCTCGATCTGGCTCCCGTCCGGATTATTTTCATGATCGGAGGCCCTGAGGATAAACAATCCGAATACCTGCAAATCCTCTCGCAGCTCACCTCCGCTATCAAGAACGTGGATTTTCGAAAATCCCTTTTAAAGGCGCTTACTTCCCAGCAGGTCCTCGACCTGTTTTCAGAGTTTTAATTTAATGTCCGGTTTGTTATTCCTTATATTTTGAGGATGGACAATGGATTTGAAACTAAAAGATGTCGCACAGCTTCTCGACGTATCGGAAGCGACCGTTCGGCGTTGGATTTCCGACAGCAAGATTCCCTATTATCGATTGAATCAACAATATCGCTTTAGCCGGAGCGAAATCGAGAATTGGGTCCTGAGCTGCAAACAGGAGGGGGAATTTTCTCCTTTCGAGCAGGAAGATCCCGAATACCGCCTCGGCTCTCATCAGTTCGGCCTTTACCGCGCGATCCATAAAGGGGGCGTCTACGCAGAGATCGAAGGGGATACGAAAGAAGAAGTGATCTGCTCCGCCATGCAGAAGATCGCCGCCGACCTCCGCCTCGATGCCGAAGTCATTACCGACCTGCTTTTGGATCGAGAGCGGCTGATGCCGACAGCTCTTTCCCACGGCATCGGCGTGCCTCATACGCGCGATTTCCTTTTGCAGGAATCGTTCGACGTAGTGGCCGTCGTATTTCCAAAAAAACCGGTTGACTATGGCGCCCTGGACGGGAAGCCTGTCCATACGCTCTTCTTTCTTTTTGCCTGCGACGATAAGCGCCACTTGCATCTGCTGGCAAAACTCGCCCATCTGTCGAGCAAGCCCGATCATCTCGCCTTCTTAAAGCGGCATCCGGCCAAAGCGCAGCTGCTCGAGTACATTAAAAACTGGGAAACCCATCTCAAGGCTCGTGAGACAGCTGGCTCTAACGCTTTGCGGCCTTAGCCGGTTCTGGCAAGGGGAGTGAAAGGACCGCTGCCTGGTCGAGGAACTGGATCGCGCCATCTTTCACAGTGATCAGGTACCTCTTCTCGAGATTTGGCTGATGGAGCAGTTTTTCAGCTAAAGGATCTTCGAGATATTGCTCGATCACGCGGCGTAAAGGGCGCGCTCCCATTTCGGGCATATACCCTTTCTCGACCAGAAAATCGCGCGCCGCGTCGTCGAGCGCAACCTCGATTTTTTTCTTCGCGAGGCGGTCGGAGAGTTTTTTGAACTCGAGGTCGACGATTTGCCGCAGAGCTTCTTTCGTCAGGGTGCGGAAAACGACGAGCCCGTCCAACCGGTTGAGGAACTCAGGTTTGAAATGTTTCTTGACCGACCCTTCGATCTTTTCCTGCATCGTCTTGTAATCCATGAGGCTTTCTTTAGCCCCAAAGCCCACTTCGGAAGACTTGCGGATCAGGTCGGCTCCGAGGTTCGACGTCATGATGATGATCGTATTGCGGAAGTCGATCTTGCGCCCCACCGAATCGGTCAGGCGGCCTTCTTCGAGGATCTGGAGGAGCAGGTTCATCACGTCTGGATGCGCTTTTTCCACTTCGTCGAAGAGGACGACGCAATAGGGGCGGCGGCGCACTTGTTCGGTCAGCTGCCCTCCCTCTTCATAACCCACATAGCCGGGAGGGGATCCGGTCATCCTGCTGATGGCGAATTTCTCCATGTATTCGGACATATCGACCTGGATGAGGGCGTCTTCTCCGCCGAACATATGGAGGGCCAGGAGGCGGGCCAGATGCGTTTTCCCGACGCCTGTCGGACCGAGGAAGAGGAAAGCCCCGATCGGACGGTGCGGATCCTTGATGTCGGAACGACTTCTCCGGATGGCTCTGCATACGGTGTTGAGCGCTTCGTCCTGTCCGATCACTTTTATTTTGAGCGCTTCTTCCATTTTCAATACTTTCTCGGTTTCCCCTTCGGTCAAACGGGTCACAGGAACACCGGTGTGCTTCGCGACGATGTTCGCAATATCCTCTTCGTCGACGATCGGCTGATGTTCATCTTTATGCGATTCCCAATCGGCGCGCGTTTTTTCCAGTTGTTCCCTGAGTTGCTTTTCGGTGTCTCGAAGCTTGGCGGCCTTCTCGTATTCCTGACGGCCGATGGCTTCTTCTTTTGCCAGACGCGCTTCTTCGATTTGCGTTTCGAACTGGGAGAAATGGGAAGGTTGATGCATGACGGCAATCCGCGCTTTTGCGCCCGCTTCATCGAGCAGATCGATCGCCTTATCGGGCAGGAACCGGCCCGACAGATAGCGATCCGACATGATGACGGCGGCCTTCACCGCTGCGTCGGTATAGACGCACTTATGATGCTCTTCATATTTGGGTTTGAGCCCCGTCAAGATCGAGATGCTCTCCTCTACGCTTGGAGGCTGAACGATGATCTTCTGGAAACGGCGCTCCAAAGCGGGATCTTTCTCGATGTGCTTTCGGTATTCGTCCAAAGTCGTAGCCCCGATGCACTGGATTTCTCCGCGCGATAGTGCGGGTTTCAAGATGTTCGACGCGTCGATCGCCCCTTCGGCCGCTCCCGCCCCAACGA
>CAZVXG010000106.1:0-4499 GCA_964631635.1 uncultured bacterium
AAGAAGCGACGGTCGCCATAAGGCCCTGATAGGCGCCAGTTTCCGGATAGGCGAGTTTTAGGTTGGCTTTCCAGGTGACCTCAGTCAGGTTGACAGTGAGGCCATAGGCGACGACCATCAGGGCGATGCAGCGGAGATAAGGAGAGCGGACGATGAACTTAAGGCTGTCGAGAAGCGAGAGTTTGGTCTTCGTTTCGAGAGGTTGCTGCTGATTCTCTGGACGATAGAGCCTTTCGTCGGTCTTGAGAATCCTGCGGGTCAGCAGCCAATGGAGGCCCATGATGAGACAGCCGAAGCAGAGGACAATGCTGACCAACACCTGGAGGGCCGTCCCGAAATGGGCGCCGATATATTTGCCTGTAAAATAGCAGACAAGAGGGCCGGTGAACATCTGAGCAAGGTCGCCTCCGGCAATGAAGAGGTTATAACACCGTTTGGCTTCATTGACATTGCAGATATGATTGACAAATACCCAGAATAGAAGAAAGATGACGACCTGTCCCCAAAGTTCGGCAGAGACAAAGAAGATCGATTGGATCCAATTCCGGTAGATGGCGATCCAGTGGGCGTTGTGCTGGCCTACCTTCTCGAGGAGCCAATCAGCCGATTCATGAGGAGATAGGGCGTCGAGATGCGGGTAAAGGACGAATCCATACAGGAAAAAGAAGCCCATGAAAGCGAGGAGGATGCTGTAAAAGAGGCTGGAGCGGCGGAAAATATTGGAGAGCTTCGAGTAGAGGAGGGTGATTCCCAGGGCGATCGGAAGGACGATCCAACCCTTTAAGATCGGAATGACTTCTGCCCCGGAACCTTTTGCGGTTACGATAAAAGCGTCTTTCATGGTGGTCAATATCCCGTATGTAAACGAGACAAAAAACTTCATGAAAAACAAAGGAAGGATTTTTTTTAATTCGTAGGGTTGGATTGGCCAGAGGGCTTCGCGCCATCTAGCTAGAGGAGACTTTTCTCCTGATGCCATTTATTTCCTTGCTCTAGAACTTATACCTGAATTCGAAGATAAATGTCACGCAATGCAAAATGCAAAGATTCTTTGTTATACCATTTATCAAAAATAAGATTTAGAAATGCGCAACGGGTTTTGCCGAGTCGCAGATAAAAGCCGTCCGCAGTTTTTGAAGTTTAATTTTGATAAATAGTAAAATAGTATTAGTGGAGGAATTTTTCAGCGTCGATCCATTCCGTTTCCGTCGGCTGGGAATGGTAACATTGGATCGTCAGGCGGAGCGATGGATAATGGAGATGGGCGCCTGAATCGGCCTGGTCCAGGACGGCGAAATAACGATACCCATGCTTTAGGGCAAGATCGGCGGCTCGGCGCAGAGCGTATTGAAACACCTTTTCGGACGGGGTATGCTCGTTCGCGCGGAACGTTACCACGAAGGTATCGCTAGCCGTCCGAAAATCGGAGTAGCCGTTGTTGAACACCCCTTCTTGCCCATATCGGGTCGCGCATCCGCCGATGGCGACCACGGGAAGGATCAGGGCTAATAGAATCGCCCTAATTTTTTGCATCGGCGACAAGTTGTTGGGTCAAATCGCTGAATTTTTCTTGATAAAGAACGAGGATCCTGGCGATTTTTTCCTCCAAGGCGCATTCCGGCTTCGTTTTTCCGCTGGCAAGGCCGTTCAAATCGGCAATATCCCAACTTTGGGCTAAACGGGCGTCGAACTGTTCCGCATAGACATTTAAGTCGTCTTTCAAAGAGGCATCCTGGAATTGCTTAGACAATTGCAAGATCCGATCCAATTTTTCCATTTTCAGGACGCATTGTTTTGCCCGCTTTTCATCCATGGACGCGCCTGGGAGGTCGATCTGGGTGGACTTGTATTCGTATTCGAGATCCAGGGCGATCATGAGATTTTCATCGCTGTTTTTCCCAGTCCCAGGAACCATCTGCCTGAACATAGCCATCCGATCGATCGCTGCTTGCTGCCGTTCGTTGGACAGGCTCGCCGCTGCAGAGCGCACTTTTTCTACGAAAGAGGAGGGCTTTTGGTCCAAGACCGCCGCTAGCAATTCCCTGTTTTTTTCCTCTTGGAGGACACGTCCTTTGGCTTCCCATTCCTGCAATTGGGGAGAAAATCCGGACCGCATTTCGCCCAGCGCCTCCAATTGGTTCTTCTCTTGAGCGGCCTGGTAAGAATCGTCCAGTTTCTTCAAGAACTGTTCATAGCCTCCATTTTCGTAGGTCTGGCGAAGAGAGGAAATGGCGGCTTTGCCCGATTTTTGGTTCGGAGCAGCAAGGCGCACTTCTTGAGAGGCGGCAATAACGGGGAACGAATTGGCCAGAACCGGCGCAGTGCCGATCGAAAGGGCCGCGAGCATCATGCTTAAATTTTTCATTTAATCACCTTCTTTCAACAGTAAAATAATAGGCGATTTCTGATTAAACATGAATATAAATAAATCGTTAGTAGTAATAATTTATTGCGACAATTCCATTGCGAAAGATTGGGAAATTTTTTCCTGCGACCGTAAACCAAACCCCGCTGATGATCCCGATCGCGGCGTTCCAGTTATATTCGATCGCCGGAGCCAGGCTATATTGGACATAGGATCTGCTGCCGAGCTTTGCAGGGGTTCCATCGGCGTTTATTCCTGCAAAACCGCTGTAATGAGAAGCTCCTCCCCAAATCCCGATCACATCGAGAGCAAAAGCCCAATTCTGAGTTAAGGTCAATTCCATGCCGAAGTCGGCCTTGAAGTTTTGGTTGGGGAAGAACCTGGCGTCGGTGCCATACCCTCCTCCGTATATGCTGAACCCTTTCAGATGGACTGGGGCGGGCAGGGCATACTGGAGAACAAGCCGATAATTGAAATAGATGAGTTTGTAAATATGGTGGAGTTTGCCGAAAACGATCCCGATCCCCGTGTTCCAGGATCCTCCTCCGCCAACAGTAGTATTCAGATCGTCAGGATTGAGCTTTTGATAGATTCCGGTCGGAAGGGTCTCTTGAAGAATCAGTTTGACATTGGGGAACCATCTGCTGGGAGCCGCACTGTAAAGCTGAATAGCGACAACGACCGGGAAATCCCCAAAAGCCCAATGGGCTACGTGCTGCGTGTAATTCCAGTAAACGGTCGGAAGGATTTCGAAATCCATCCAGGAGGTCAAACCGATGTAGATCGGGCACTGGAAATAGTTATTCCAAAAAATCGGCATGTCCACGGTTTTCCATTCCCCGTTGTAGTTGCCGGTGATCGCGTTTACAAAGAAATAAGGTTCGATGTTCACATGGCCTCTGGGAACGACCTGGGCGGAGACCGCTATCAGCGGACCCGTCAGCCAGGGAGGCTCGACATTCGGAGAGATCTCCTGGTAGAAGACTTTCTCTACACCGAGCAGGAAAGCAGGCAGAGAAAAAATGAACAATATGAATAGTTTCATACATTTGAATACTGTAAAGAATAGGTTGACTCCTTTCAACGGATTCTTTCATACTCACAAAGATGATCGGCTCTCTTTTCTTTTTTGCTGTCTTGCAAACCCGGCCTATCAATTTAGGAGGGAATAAGCTGGTGGTCGAAATTGCCGATACCCCAGAAACTGCATCGAAAGGGCTGATGGGCCGCAAGCACTTGGGGGATGAGGAGGGAATGCTGTTTGTTTATAAGACGCCTGCTTGCCTGTCTTTTTGGATGAAGGAGACCCTGCTCCCTCTGTCTATCGGGTTTTTCGACGAAACGAAACAGTTGATCGAAACCATCGATATGCCCGTTCCGCAACCAGAGGTGCAGCAGCTCCCCATTTTCAAAAGTTCCCGTCCCGCTTGTTACGCACTGGAAGTGCCGGAGTCGTGGTTTCGGCGAAATAATATTCGTCCGGGAATGAAATTTTGTTTTCTCGATCAGGCCGATCCCATAGAATAAACAAAGAATGCATAAAAAACATAAGCGCCCCTGGGGGGTATTCCTAGCGATTGTCCTGGCGATTCTGTTCGGCTCTTATGTCGGAAAAGAAGGAGCGCTATGGGGCGTCTCCTTCTATAGCGTCTTCGATACTCTTGGGACGATTTTTCTCAATGCGCTGACCCTCGTTGTGGTTCCTCTTGTCTCCGCTTCGATCATCAGCGGGGTTGCAAGAGCCGGAAGCGAAAAGGATTTTGGACGTTTGGGCGGCAAGATGTTCGCCTTTTACATCGGCACCAGCCTCTTCGCCATCCTCATCGGTCTTTTTTTCGTGAATATCATCGGACCCGGCCATTCCCATATAGTTCCTCCGATCAATGCGTCGGAGGCCGAGCAACTTGGGCACCTTAAAGAGCAGATCGTCAATCATGAAGGGCAAATGCTTGTCAGCGTCCTGATCTCCATCGTGCCATCGAATATTCTCAACGCCCTGACTCGCGGCGAAATGCTCGCCCTGATCTTCTTCAGCGTTATTTTCGGATATGCGATCACGAAGATCGAAGCTCACAATGCCAGCATCCTGAAAGGTTTCTTTCAGGGGATTTTCCAAACGATGATCCAATTCACC
>CAZVXG010000107.1:0-4487 GCA_964631635.1 uncultured bacterium
CGATCTTCTACCGCACCAATGCCCAATCGCGCGTTTTTGAAGATATCCTCCTCTCTCGAAAAATTCCTTACGCCATTATCGGCGGCGTCTCCTTTTACGATCGAAGGGAAGTGAAAGACCTTCTCGCCTGGCTCCGCATAGTCGTCTCCAATACCGATCTCATTTCTTTCCTCCGAACGATCAATATCCCCCGACGCGGCCTTGGCGGAGCGGCACTCGACAAAATCGCGGCAGCCGCCAGCAAACTCAATCTGCCCATCTTCACCTTTTGCGAAGAGATGCTTTCCCATCCCGGCCTATCTCCTGATTGCAAGCTTGGGTCCAAACAACGGGAAGGGTTGCAAAATTACGTACGGATCGTCCACCGCCTCCGCCAGCAACGGCCCACCCTGAAAATCCACGAACTGATTCAAGAAGCGATTTCTGAATCGCGCTACCTTTCCTTTATCCAGGAAGATCCCGAAACATTCCAGGACCGGAAAGAAAATCTCGACGAACTCATGGGAAAAGCCTACGAATGGGAGGCTATGCAGGAAAACCCGACCCTTCCCCGCTTCCTCGAAGAGCTCTCTCTCCGTTCCCATGTGGAGCAAAACGAACATCTTCCCACTGTCAAATTGATGACCCTGCATAACAGCAAAGGGCTAGAATTCACCCTCGTCTTCCTCGTGGGCCTCGAAGAGGATCTTTTCCCTCATATCAATGCCAAAGACGATCCAAAGGCCCTCGAAGAAGAGCGCCGCCTGTGTTACGTCGGCATGACCCGAGCCAAGCGCCATCTTTATCTTTGCCGCGCCGTCTACCGATACATGTGGGGAACATCGCGCGCGATGCGCCCCTCCCGCTTCCTCAACGAAATTCCCCAAAGCTATACAGAATCTCTTTCTCCTTCTTATTTTTCAGAAGATGCGGCCGAAGAGTTCAGTCCGGGCGATCGGGTCTTCCATAAGGAATTCGGCGTGGGGATTGTACAGAGATCGTCGCGCAGTTCTTTAGGCCTCGCTTATGAAGTCTATTTTCCTGAAGCCAACGCGACCCGCACTCTTGCCGCTAAATACGCCAAGCTCCAATTAGTATGAGCCAGTTTTACTTCCGCAAAAAAAGCCTTCTCATCGGATTTCTTATTGTTTGACCAATCTTTCAAAAGCGCGGCGCGCCATGCCGACCGAGATGAATTTTTGCCAATAGCGATCCCTGAGCCGCAAGCCTTTGATATTCGGAATCCAAGAATTCGGAGTCACTACAATTCCCTTCGCAAAGCTCGGAGACCACATTTGAGCCCATTTCTTTCTCCGGCAAATCGTGAGAGTGGGAATATGCAAGGCGGAAGCTAAATGTCCAGGTCCCGAGTCATTCCCGATCAAATATCCAGACTCATAGAAGAACCGGGCTAAAAGGTCCAAGTTCTGGAAAACGGGCATCTCGAATCCCAGATCCAATACTTCTTTCCAGACTTCTCTTTCCTTCGCCCTGTCCAGGGGCGGATGCTCTTGAAAAAAAGCGGCACTCTGTCGAAGACTTGGCGAAGCAGGCTGGGTCTCCTCGGAGAGGATGAATGCGAGTTGATACCCCTCGCTCTTCAGATGTAAAGCGAGCTTTACAAACTTCTCCCGCGGCCAATTCCTGGTGAGCCTGGCGCTCGTTGGATGAATGGCGATCCGCTTCGGAAATCGACGATGGACTAAACCCGCGGGAGGGATGAACCCATTGCTCCGCGTAATCTTCGGCAGACGTAGGATGCGCTCGCAAAAAAGGCGCAAATTTTCCGCAATGGAAAGATGGGGTTCGGTCAAACAATCGGAATAATAGGGTTCGTTGACAATACGGGGAGATGGATAGAGATAGATCACTTTGAGGCGGCTTGGGAATCTCCTTTTCCCCTCCTCTATCAATTTGAGCACGAACTCATCCGTATTGTTATGCACCGCGAAAAACCAGTCATAGGTGTTTAAGATTCGGGATAATTCGGATAAAGGGGGATAGCTTTGGACGGGAATATGAGGAAACCAGGATTGCATCGGCCCGATGGCATTCTGGTAGGTATCTACCTTCCAGCCATTCAGCTGCAGGTTGTTCGTCAATACCAGGCAATTGACCCCATCGCCTAATCCATTATGTAGAAAAACACCCGCTCTCGGCCCCATACCCGAGCTATGATATCTAACAACGAGCTTTGCTTCAAAGGGAAACATCCGCCTCTAGGAAGCATATCAAAGCTGTGCTATGGGAAGGTAAGGCCTGGGTTTTTGGCGGATGCTTTTGAAAATACCCTGCCTGCCTCGCCAAGTCTTCGACAGAAGGCCGGGTTCCCCGACGGAGGAGGGATGAAAATTGACATCAAGACGAGCCTGCAGGGACGCCCCGCCATCGCCTTTTCTTTGCGGCAGGCCCTGGAAATACTGCAAATGCCCCAACAGGAGCTCGGACAATGGCTTTTGTCGGAGATCGTGCGAAACCCGCTCCTTGAGCTGAACAGATCCTCTCAGCCTACCTATGCAAAAGACGCTGCCCAAATAGAAGCGCCCCGAACCCTGCACGATCACCTGATGAGCCAAATCAGGGAACGGTGCCCGCTCCCTGCAGAGAGAAACCTGGCCATCCATCTGTTGGAGCATCTCGATGAACGGGGTTATCTTTCCCCTTGCCCTGAAGAAGTCCCGCTCGACACACTTCTTCCCATTCTCCAAAGTTTCGATCCTCCCGGAATTTTCGCAAGAGACTTGCGCGAATGCCTGCTCCTGCAGCTTCAACCTGAAACGCCTGCCTACGGAATCGTCAGCCGCTGTTTCAAAGACCTCCTCCATGGTAGATTCGAGACGATCAAGAAGAAAACGGGGTTGTCCGATCTCGCCCCTGCCATCCAGGCTCTTTCTCGCCTGACGCTTCGCCCCGCCGATCTTTTTAAAAAAGAGGTCGCCGCTCCTGCGATCGCCGACCTTTCGATTTCAAAAATCGGAAGAACCTGGATCGTCGAGACAAGAGAGGATGAATTGCCAGAGCTGTCCATCCGCGCCGATTATCTCGCTCTTTGCCCCGAATCTCCCGAAGAGAAACGATCGCTTCGATCATGGATCGCTTCAGCGAAATGGTTGCTGAGGTCCTTGAAAAGACGCCGCCTCGTGCTCCTGGAAATCGGCGCCTTTCTCGTTCGCAAGCAGGCGGCCTATCTCGAGCAGAAAGGATCGCTCCAACCGCTGACCCTCCAGGAACTGTCCCAGCATCTCAGGCTCCACGAATCGACGCTGTCGCGCGCCCTATCTGGCAAACATGCCCTGACTCCGCGCGGCTTCCTTCCCCTCCGCGCCCTCCTTTCCTCCGCGCCAGTTGCGGATGGAGCAAAACAAGCCCTTCAAAAGCTCATTGCGCAAGAAGATAAACAGAATCCCTTGAACGATGCCGAAATCGTAGCGCGGTTAAAGGAGACAGGGCTGACTCTGGCTCGCCGCACGATTGCCAAATATCGGAAGAATCTCAAAATCGGTTCCGCCTCTCGCCGCAAGCATTGCTAGAAAGCAGCCAACTCGGGATCGAGCATGTTGCCGCCCGTTAGCCGCTCCAGGACGCGAACCGGAGCCTGTTCAGGCCACAGCAGGGACTTGACCGGGATCAGCAGCGTCTGCTCCAAAGCATACTGCCCTGACAAAGCGGCATGCGAAACCTGATCGGTAAAGACCGCCCAGCAGCAATTAGGAGGGAACTCCCAATGATCTTTGGGGCAATTCTTCTGAAAATCCTCATGTTCTTTGAGAAAATTATGGAGCCGGAGCATGAAGGTATCATACGGGGAGCGAAGCGGGATCTTCAAACCCGCCTTAAGCCTCCGCTTCATCTTCCATAGGATCCGACCCATTAGGGAATAGCTGGCCGATTTCGGAAATGCAACGCCCGACGCTCCATACTTTTTAGCCAATTCGGCAAAAGGCTCCGACGTGATCCAGCATCGGCTCTCTTCTGGATTGATGTTCGTGAAAAAGCGGAGGATCCGATCTCCATGCAAGGGACGGGTCGGGAACGCATCGACGTGAAGCAGATCGTTGCGAGCCCGCAACCGGAGATTGCGCCCCATTTCCTGAAAGGGCCTGAAAGACGTATAATCGACTTTCCAATCGCTTGCGTAAGGCGCCAACAAGCGGGTGAGCAATGAAACTGCCCGCAACGAATAATTCCGTAAGATCTCTTTAAGACGTTCTGCAGATTCAGCATCGCTTTGATCGTGGTTGGTCAGCTTGTCGATTTGGGGCTTGTAAGCGATATTTTTCCTCCCTTTCGCGTTCCCCTGCTTTTGTTTGAGCAGAAAATCGATCTCTTCTTGAGGAAAGGGAAAAGGAACCGATGGGAAGAACAGGATATTGCCCGCTTCCAATTCCTTGCAGTATTTAAGCGGATCTTTTGTTTCTTCAACGACGATTTTTCTAGCCATGCATCACCTCGCCTAAGAGACTGACCACAAACCGAGGCTTCGTCGAGTTTTTGGATTATTTTGGCCG
>CAZVXG010000108.1:0-4474 GCA_964631635.1 uncultured bacterium
TCGCTTTGCGGGAGTTGAACTGAGCAGCGATATTTTGCGTCAGCAAAATCGCTGCGAAGCGCTCCGAACGCAAGCGCGGCTCTCCCGCGCTGCGGAGGGGCAACTTCAGGGCGAAGTCCTGATCTTCAACAGCCTGCATGGCTCGCTTTGCGGAAGTTGACGATATTTTGCATCAGCAAAACTGATTCATCTCCAAGGAAGGTGGAGTGTTTTTCCTTCCAAATCGGAGATTTTTGAATCAACTCCCAAAATGAGCATCTGATCGGAAGGTTCATCCCCAACATTGATCAGTTGGTGAGGAACATTCGCTGGGCAAATCAGGGTGGATGGTGCGATACAGTGGTATTCTTTGTCTCCGACGATGGCAAGGATGTGACCTTTGAGGACGATGAATACCTCTTCTGTTTCATGCACGTGTTTGGGCGACTTACTGCCCACAGCAAGGCTGGCTCTCCACACCTCGAATTCTTTGGCCCCCGTTTCTTTTGTGGCTAGGCCTTGGTAGGAATTTCCGTACATTGTATGGAGCTTGAGATCATGATGCGAGTGGATGCTGGCTTCCTCACCGTAAAGAGAGAAAATTGCCAATATAGTAGATAAAACAAACAAATTTTTCATCTCCTAATCACCTCCTGATTTGCCTCTATTTAAAGCAAGCAAGAATGGTGGAAAAAAATTTTCAAGTCAAGAATTGATCTTCTAAGTATCTTCCTGTTTCGGACGGAAAGTTCAGCGCGGATGATTGAAACCGATTGCTGCAAAACTGGCGGTTATGGCAACACGAAGGCCTAGTGCTTTCAGAGATGAGGAGCGATGCTATGTATATCTACTTATTAAGAGAGGTGAAAAAACAGATCATTTTCATCGCATTACTCCTATTCTCATGGTTTCCGGCTCATTGCTGCGCTTCCTGTTCTTGCTGGGCGCCTGATGTGCAATCCGAAGGATATGATGAAAGAGTGGATCTAAAAATTTATACCGGTTACGTCTTTGGAATGAGTCATGAGATTGTTTATAACCCTTCTTTCAAGAATCCTGCATTTGACCCTTTTTCGCACTACAAAGAGAGTGAACTGTTTTGGAAAATTCGTAATCTTTGGATACTAGGTGGAACAGTTCAATGGAACTATCTGGCAGATCGGCTGCACTTTTTCCTCAGAGGATGGTCGAAACTCACGAGCAGCAGGACCACCATGGTAAATAAAGATTGGTCGAGCATCGAGCAAAAAAACCCTACGGATATTTCCTGGAATAGAACTGTACTCAAAACAGCGTTTAAACTGATTGGAGAGATCGATTACGATTTTTACGCCGTCCCTTTCTGCCTCTATGATCTCAAGTTGGGAGTTCTTACGGGATACCAGTTTCTCAACCTGCACTGGCATAGCTACGGCGGCCCCTTTTGGTATGACAATGGCGAGGACGTAGGGGTTCATCCTCTGTCAAAGCTTAGATACACCTACCAACAACAATTCTCTCTGCCTTATCTCGGATTGCAACTAAATTGGCTTCGGAAAAAAAGCTGGGGAATACGCACATTTGGAAAATATACCTGGTTCTCTTCAGCGAAGGATCTAGATTTTCATCTCATAAGATCCATCATCTTCATCGATAAATTTGGCAACGGCCATTGGTGGGCTGCGGGCACGGAAATTCACTGGTATTTCTGGAAATGCCTGGGGCTAGACTTCACTTACACTTATGAGCGGATGAATACAACCCTAGGCAGCTCTCTCAACGTGGGAGATTCTGAGTATGCCTACGTTCCAAACGGCGCCGGGATTTTTTATCGTCAACAGGAATTTACACTGGGATTGCGGGGAAGTTTTTAACAAGAGGGGCTGATCTTTTATTTCTTCTTCCGGAAATAAAAATCGATGCCGTCTGCGATGCCGCGGGCGATTTTTTCTTGATAATCGATCGATTTCAGATTCGCCCGCTCGGCAGGATTGGAGATAAAGCCCCCTTCGATCAGGACCGATGGCATGGAAGTTTCCCGTATGACGTAGAAATTCCCCTGTTTCACACCGCGGGAATGAGCCGATGTTCGTCGGATGATCCGAGTGAGAACCGAATTGGCCAGCCGCTTGGACGCAACGGTCCGCCGCTTCTGTTCTTTAGAGTCGTAGAAAAAGATTTCAACGCCTTGGGCAGTGGGACTGCGCGAGGAATTGAAATGGAGGCTGACGAAAAGCTGAGAATCGGCCTGTCTTGAGATTTCGACACGGCGAGACAGCGGGATGAATGCATCGGTATCCCGGGTCATGACGACGTGATAGCCGAGTTGGTCGAGATACTTTTTCACAAGGCGCGCAGTCTGCAGACAAATCCGTTTCTCCTCGCAAAATGGTTTCTGGCCCCTGGCGCCATGGTCTTGGCCCCCATGGCCAGCATCGATCACGACAGTGGGGCCGATTCCGGCATTAACGTTGGCATTTGCAAAAAGGAAGAGTGAACAGGATAAGAACAAGAAGAGCTTCATAGCGACAATTCTTAAGAAGAGGAGAGGATTACAGAACTTCGTCTGATTTGCAACTCTTGTTTTGCAACGGCAGCGTCGTCGAAGGGAATGCTTTGATGGGCAAATATCTGCATCCTCTCATGTCCTTTGCCGGCGATGAGGATCAGATCGCCAATTGCCGCCATTTGGATCGCCAGGCGGATCGCTTTTTCCCGGTCGACTTCCACAAAAGCTTTTTCCCCTTTTTCAAATGCGGCGAGGATTTGGCTGCAGATTGCCTGCGGGTCTTCATGGCGGGCATTATCCGACGTGATGATGGAGAGATCAGCCCATTTGGCCGCGGCAGCGCCCATCCCTGATCTGCGCGCGTTGTCCCTTCCCCCTCCGCACCCGAAGACAACGATGAGTTTTTTAGGGGCGATTTCGCGCAATGTCTTTAGGACATTTTCCAGCGCCTCGCCCGTATGGGCATAATCGACAAGCACTCGAATGCCGAGATCGTTGGGCACCTCTTCTAACCGCCCAGGAACGGGAGACGCTTTGGCAAAGATCGAAGCGAGCCTGGCTAAATCTACTTTCAAGTAGATCCCAACGGCAATCGCCCCGAGAACATTCGAAATATTGAAGCGCCCCATGAATGGGATGGAGAAACGCTCTTTTTGCACGGTAAAAGAAGCCCCAGCGGCATCGAACCGGATCGCATCTGCCCGCACATCCGCCTCCGCCTCGATTCCAAAGGTCAATCCTGCGCGCCCTTCCCTCATGAAAGGAGTCCAGGGACTATCCGCATTATAGATGCCTAAAGCCCCCGTTTCGAACAGTTTTCTTTTCTCGGCGGCGTAGGCTTCGACCGTCTTGTGGTAATCGAGATGATCCGGATAGAGATTCGTGAATAGAACAAGGTCGAAATCGATCTCCTCTATTCTCCTCTGCGCTAATCCATGGGAAGAGACTTCCAGGATGGCCGACTCGCAGCCGCAGTTGACCATCTCGCGCAGCAATTTCTGATTCGAGATCGCATCGTGGGTGGTCAGGGTAGAAGGGAAACGCCTCTCTTCCGAGAGGATCGTCTCTACCGTGCCGATGAGGCCGCAAGACTTCTCCAGGCTCATCAAAAGATGGCGCAGAAGATAGGAGGTGGTCGTTTTCCCCTTCGAGCCAGTTACGCCAACAATCCAGAGATCGCGGGAGGGATTGCGATAATAACGGGCAGCGAACTTGGCTCCCCAGGCTTCCGGTCGCTCGCATAAGATCTGCGTTTGTTTCAAAAAGGGATTATAAATCGGCGTGAGAATCGCCACGGCGCCTGCCGCTACAGCCTGTGCGATGAATTCGGTTCCATCGCTGACACTTCCCTTTTTCGCGATGAAAAGGTTTCCCGGGCTCACGATTCTCGAGTCAGCTGCGATCCCGGTGATTTCGACCTCTTTGCTTCCCATGACCTTAAGTTCAGGAAATCCCCGGATCAGCTCTTTTAATCTCATTGCACACCAGGAGGGATTAAAAAATCGGAAATATGGCAAGGAGGCGCCCTGAATTTAACTGGACTTTGTCTCGAAAATCCCTCTCGCATTAAACGGACGAAGTCCAGTTTAAGTACCGATTTTTCAGTCATGAGCGGGGTACATTCCATTTTTCATAAAGTGTTTTCAGAGCCTCCACTTCAGCTAGCCAATCGGCTTTTTTCGGATCGCGGCGCGGATCCCCGACTGGAAAGCCATAGGGATCGTCTGGAGCCACTCCCAAATACTGCAGAGCGCGGGTTGCGATCTCGCGGAAAACGGGAGTAGCGCAAATCCCGCCAAACTGCTGTTTGCCAATTCCCGGGATGAATTTCTTTTCCGGATCGTCGATCGAAACCAGCAGGACGAAACGGGGATTCTTCGCCGGAGCGAATCCCAGGAAAGAGGAAACATTATGGTCTTTCGAATAGATCCCATCAATGATTTTTTCGGCAGTCCCCGATTTACCGGCCTCCGTATATCCCATGATATCGGCGCGCTTGCAAGTCCC
>CAZVXG010000109.1:0-4396 GCA_964631635.1 uncultured bacterium
GCCTCGATCCGATCGGGATTCGGAAGGGTTTCCCGTTCGAGGACTTTGGAATAGGGCATTGGAGTTTCCCGCTGGCAGACGCGAAGGAGAGGGGCGTCGAGATCCTCGAAGCAGGCTTCCTGGATCTGAAAGCCGATCTCTGCCGATATGCCGGAGAAAATATGCCCCTCCTCGACAAGCAGACACCGGTGGGTCTTCCGTACGGAAGAGGCGATGGTGGCTAGATCGAGGGGTTTGATGGTTCTGAGATCGATGATTTCGACCAAGACTCCCTGCTTCGCGATTCTGTCGGCCGCCTCGCGGCAGAATTTGAGCATCCGGCAGTAGGATACGATCGTAACGTGCTTCCCCTCACGGTCGACTCTCGCCTTGCCGATCGGCACCAAATATTCTTCTGTGGGAATCTCCATCTTGTCCCCATAGTCGAGCTCGTTCTCTAAGAAGATCACAGGATTGTTGGATCGGATAGCGGATTTCAATAGCCCTTTGGCATCATAGGCATTGCTCGGGGAGATGATGATGAACCCCGGAAGATTGCCGTAGATCGCTTCGACGCAGTGGGAATGCTGGCACGATACTTGAGCCGCCGCCCCATTAGGACCCCGAAACACAATCGGCACGCTGTAGCGGCCACCCGACATATAGTAGGCCTTGCATGCATTCGAGATCAACTGGTCTGCAGCCACAAAAGAAAAATTCCAGCTCATGAACTCGACGATCGGACGAAGCCCCGTCTGGGCTGCCCCAATCGCCAATCCGGCGAAGCCATTTTCCGAGATGGGGGTATCGATGACCCGCTCAGGACCCCATTTCGCAAGCATCCCTTTGGTCACTTTGTAGGCGCCGTTATATTCTGCCACTTCCTCGCCTATGATGAACACGCGGGAGTCGCGGGCCATCTCCTCATCCATAGCCTGCCTGAGCGCTTCGCGAATCTCGACGATCTGTTTTCCCATTATCCTTTGTCCTGTGACGGCGTCTCTGGGGCAAACACCCCTTCTTCGAGAGTGATTGGATCTGGCCAGGGACACTCATCCGCGTACTTCATCGCAGCGACGACCAGATCCTTCTGCGAGCGGTCGATCTGCTCGAATTCCTCTTCAGTCAGAAGCTTATGCTCGATCAGGATCTTCTTGAACCGGATCAGTGGATCTTTTTCCAAGACCCCCTTGAGCGCTTCTTTCGATCGATAGAGGGCGGGATCGGAGATCGAATGTCCGCGGAACCGTTCGGTCACGACCTCGATCAGGATGGGCCTTGATGTCGCCAGACACTCGTGCAAAGCCGCCCCAAACCCCGCATAGCAATTGAAAAAATCCAATCCGTCCAATGTATAAGACTGGATGCCATAGGCTTTGGCAAAATGCTCTGCGATCGGCCGTACACAGACGGCCCGATCGACAAAGGTCCCCATACCCCATTGGTTGTTCTCGATCACATAAATACAGGGAAGGCGCCAGAGAGCAGCGAGATTGAGCGCTTCGTGAAAAGCCCCTTGGACCGCTGCCCCTTCTCCTAAAAAACAATAAGAGACTTTCTCCTTCTCTTTTAAGTATTTAATAGAAAAAGCAGCCCCGGTGGCGATCGGAATATGTCCTCCGACGATGGCCAACCCTCCGAGCATTCGATCCGCGTACATATGCATCGAGCCCCCAAGTCCATGCGCTACCCCGGAAGAGCGGCCATAGAGTTCAGCCATCATGGCTTTCGGGCTGGTGCCTAAAAGGAGCGCCAGGGCATGGCACCGATAGGAAGTCGTGTACCAGTGCTTCACGCCGCTTGCGGCGATGCATGCGGTTTGGATCACTTCCTGCCCCGCGTAGGAATGATAAAACCCTCCTACCTTCCCCTGCTGGTAAGCGGCCTCTCCCCGAGTCTCGAAATGACGGATGAGGAGCATCTGCTTCAGGATCTCCTTTAAAGATCCCGCGCCAAGAGCAGATAGCGCCTTTTCTACATCGCTTGAAAAAAAATGATAGGGATCCTTCTGCATAACCAACCGTTAGCTCAGCATAGCTCAAATCAAGCCACTTTGTCAATGAGGACCCGCTTCAGCTCCCCCCATCATCGGAAGTCCTGAGCCGTGGTTCGGAACAATGTGGGGGTTGTTCGTAACCGGCACAGCGTGAAGACTGTCGTCTTCATTAAAGGTTTGAAAACAACCAGCTAGTGAGAATAGGAAAAAAAGGATCGCTCGGTGCATACCCGCCTCCTAAAATTGTGACCAGCATACCGCAAGCACAAGAAAAATTGAAGAAAAAGTCCAAATCGGTTTTCATGATGCAACTGTTTTTCTATTAGGTTCAGATGCGAAAAAGGGCAATCTATTACGACACGGAGACGACGGGAACCCGGCCTGGCAAGGATCGGATCATCGAAATTGCCGCATTCGACCCTGTGCAGGAGAAGAGTTTTTGCACGTTTACGCATCCCGAATGTTCAATTCCCGCTGAGTCGACCGCTATCTCTGGTATCACCGATGAGATGGTAACGGGAGCCCCTCTGATCCGAGACGCCCTCTCCTCTTTTCTCCAGTTCTGCCCAGCCGATGTCATCCTCATCGCCCACAATAATGACGCCTTCGACAAGTTGTTCCTGGAAGCCGAATTCCAGCGAGCAGGGATCAAGATGCCGCAATGGACCTTCATCGACACCCTGAAATGGTCTCGAAAATACCGGTCCGACCTGCCCCGCCACAGCCTTCAATTCCTTCGAGAAGTCTACGGCATCCAAGCCAATCAGGCCCACCGCGCCCTCGACGATTGCATGGTCCTGCATGGGGTATTCAGCCGAATGATCGACGACCTTTCCTGGGACGCCGTGATCGACCTCCTCTCCAAAACTCCAAAAATTGTCCGGATGCCTTTCGGTAAACACGCAGGAAAATTGCTGGCCGAAGTCCCGAAAGACTATGTCGCCTGGCTTAAGCAAAACGGAGCGCTGGATAAACCGGACAACGCGCAGCTGAAGGAAAATTTTGAAAAATTGGGGCTTCTTCTATGAACATAGCGATTATTGGCTGCGGTTATATCGGCATGGGAATCGCCTCGATTTGGAGCAAACGGGGCTTTCATGTGACTGCGACGACCCGAAGCCCGGAGCGGCTCGCGGATCTTGCCAAGGTGGCCCAAAAGAGTTTGATCCTCAAAGGGAATAACGAAGACGAATTCGTCCCTCTAATCACCGCCAATGAAGCGTTCCTGATCACCATTTCGGCAGACCATCGGGAGCATTATGAATCAGCCTATTTGCATACCGCCCAGATCTTTCGCCATTTGGCCCTCGAAATGGACGCCCCCCGCCAGCTCATCTATACCAGCAGCACGTCGATTTACGGCGACCATCACGGTCTTTGGGTCGACGAAACCAGCGATCTCGTGGCAAAAAGCCAGCAAGCGAACATTCTCATCGACGCCGAAAAAACTTTTCTTTCCCTTGGAGAACTGGGATGGGACGTCTGCATTCTCCGCTTTGCAGAAATCTATGGTCCAACGCGGGAACTCTCCAAGCGGGTGAAGCATCTCGAAGGCCACATCCTTCCTGGAGCCGGCGACCATTACACCAATATGATCCACAAGGAAGATTGTGCAGCCGCCATCGATTATGCCTTGCGGCATCAACTCGAAGGGATCTTCAATCTCGCCGATGACGATCACCCGGTCCGCCATGAGCTCTACGATCAGATCGCTCAAAAATTCCACTATCCCAAAGTCAAATGGGATCCCGCCCTTACTGGTCTGCATAGCGGCAATAAGCGCGTCTCGAACCACAAGATCAAGACGCACGGCTTTACCCTCCGCCATCCCCATCGGGTACTCATTTAGGCTAGGCGACACCAAAGAAAAGTCGTAAGTTTAAAATTGATCAATGGTATTAGGCCTTCTGAATCGCGATCACAGTCTCTTCTCCATTCAAATCCCACGCCGTCCCTTCGCAAGATCCGAACTGCACATCGACTGCCAGCACTTCACCCGTAATGTAGCTCTTATATTTCGCAAAACAATCCTCAACCCGCGGCGTAGTCTGTATCCGCATGCGGATTCTGTCGGTCACTGCGAACCCCATCTCGCGGCGCATCGTATTGATCTTATTGACCAGTTCTCGAGCCAACCCTTCGATCAACAGCTCCTCATCGAGCGCCGTATCCAATGCGACGGTGAGATCTCCCGAATTTCCAGCGGCAAGCCCCGCTTTTACTTTGCGCTCGATCTGAACATCGTTCGGTTCCAGCTCAATGAACTCTCCTCCGATTTCGAGGCGCAGCGCATGACCCTGCGCAAGCGATTGGATCTGTTTTCGGTTCAGTCCCTGGATGATCTTTTGCGCTTGCGGCATCAGTTTGCCGATCTTCTTGCCCAAAACAGGAAAATTCGGTTTGGCCAGCCATTGGACAAAC
>CAZVXG010000110.1:0-4340 GCA_964631635.1 uncultured bacterium
AAATGCATGTCGAAGATATCGCCAATTCGAAACAGCAAATCGTCGTTGATGAAGTCCCTTACAACGTCAATAAGTCGATTCTGGTCAAACGGATCGCCGATCTCGTTAATGAGAAAGTGATCACAGGACTTGTCGACGTTCGCGATGAGTCGGATAAAGATGGACTCCGCATTGTTCTTGAACTCAAGCGCGGTGAAATCCCCGATGTGATCATCAATCAGCTGTATAAGCACACAGATCTCCAGATCACGTTCGGTTGCAACATGCTCGCCCTCGACCATGGCCTGCCCCGCACGATGAACATCAAGCACTTCATCAGCGCCTGGATCGACCATCGGATCGACGTCGTCCGCCGCCGCACCCGTTTCGAACTTGCCAGAGCTGAAGCGCGCGCCCATATTCTCGAGGGCTATCTCAAGGCGCTCGACCATCTCGATGAAGTCGTCAAGATCATCCGCGCGTCTGCCAATCGCGACGCCGCCCGTTCTGAATTGGTGAGCCGCTTCGACTTGTCCGATAAACAAGCTAACGCCGTTCTCGATCTTCGCCTCTATCAGCTCACCGGCCTCGAAGCCGAGAAGATCGATGCCGAGTATAAGGATCTGTTGCAAAAGATCGCCCATTACAAGGCAGTCCTCGCCTCTGAAGCGATGGTGCGGGACATCATCCGCGAAGAACTCGAAGAGCTCAAGAAGATCCATAAATCGGAAAGGAAGACGAAGATCATCGCTGCCGAGGGGGAATTCCAGATGGAAGACCTGATCGCCGACGAACAGGTCGTGATCACCATTTCCAGTGACGATTATATCAAACGGATGCCGATCGATACGTTCCGCGAGCAGCGCCGCGGAGGCGCCGGCGTCATCGGGATGGAGATGAAAAAAGAAGCCGATATCCTGAAGAACATCTATGTGGCTTCGACTCACGATTACCTTCTGATCTTTACCAACCATGGCCGCTGCTATTGGACGAAAGTCTGGCAGATTCCAGAGGCAGGCCGCCGCACGAAAGGGCGCCCGATCATCAATCTCCTGGAAGATTTGCGCGAAAACGAAAAAGTAGCTGCGATTCTCAAAGTGCGCAACTTCGAAGAAGAAGCTTCCATCCTGCTCGCTACGCTGAAAGGCGTTGTCAAGAAGACCGAGCTTGTCGAATTCAACAATCCTCGCCGCAAAGGGGTCTATGCCCTCAATATCGACGAAGGGGATGAGTTGATCGCGGCCCGGATCGCAAAACCCGGACAGCAAATCATGATCTTCACCCGCAACGGAATGGCCGTTCGGTTCGACGAGAGCCTTGTCCGTCCGATCGGCCGCGTCGGCCGCGGGGTGCGGGGCATTCTTCTCAAAGATGAGAAAGAAGATAAAGTAATCGGCTGCGAAGTCGTGACCCCCGACGAGACGATCCTGGTCGTTTGCGAAAGAGGCTATGGCAAGCGCTCGAAGGTGGAAGATTTCCGCCAGACGAATCGCGGCGGCGTCGGCGTTCGCTCGATCATCACCTCCGCGCGCAACGGGATGGTCGTCGCCGCCCTGAGCGTCGCCGATTCCGACAGCGTCCTCCTCATGTCTGCTGCGGGCCAGGCTGTTCGAATCCGGATGCGCGAAGCGCGCGTCATGGGCCGCTCGACCCAAGGCGTACGGCTCGTGAACGTGAAAGAAGATGGCGATCTGGTCGTCGGCGCGCAGAAAATTGAAGCCGTCGCAGAAGAGTGAGCGGTCTTTTTCATAATTTCCACACAGGATTCGGGCGAGCGAGGCAAAGCCAGATTGATTCGCACGTCGAAATCCATAGCCGAAGGCGCTATTAATGAGACGAAGAATCGATATGGCAAAGCCGCAGTCGGCCGAAGACCTGTGGAAATTATGAAAGAGGCTAAAGTGAGCAAGCCTGGCATTTTCATCACTTTTGAAGGCGGAGAGGGATCTGGCAAGACGACACTGATCGCGGCGATTGCTTCTATCCTTTCCGAACAGGGCCGCTCCGTGCTAAAGGTGCGCGAACCGGGCGGCACCGAGCTTGGAGAGGCGGTCCGTAACCTGCTGCTGCATGCACAAGCCCCTGTTTCCCCTTATGCCGAACTTTCCCTCTTTCTCGCCTCGCGCGCCCAACACATCGCAGAGGTGATCCGGCCCGCCCTTGCCGCCGGAAAGATCGTCCTCTGCGACCGGTTCAACGATTCGACGATCGTCTACCAGGGAGGCGCCCGCGGACTCGGGATGGAAAAGGTCGAGGCAGTCTGCCGTTTCATCTGTCAAAATCTGCAGCCCCATTTGACTCTGTATCTCGATCTCGACCCTCAGATCGGCCTCATGCGCGTGAAGAAGAGCCGCTCCCAGGACAGGATCGAAGCCGAGGACCTTTCCTTCCATGTGAAAATCAGGGAATTTTATCTCGCCATCCATAAGAAAGATCCGAAACGGTTCCATCTTCTCAATGCGGCCGCCTCGCCGAGCGAAGTTTGCCAGCAGGCAATGGCGGTACTAAAATCTTTCTGCTAGAATCTTTGAACATATGTTCGAAACGATTTTAGGCAACGAGCCGGCGAAGACCTATTTGCGCAAGGCTCTTGAGGAAGAGCAGCTGCCTCACGCGCTCCTGTTCGCAGGGCCTGCGGGAGTGGGAAAAACCCGCTTCGCCAAGGAATTGGCTATCCATTTGCTGAACTCGGCGCCAGAGCGGATCGAAGGAGAGACTCATCCCGATTTCCATGTGCTGCGCCCCGAGGGAAAAATCGGCTTGCATCCGATCGAGGCGATGCGCCATCTCATCGATGACGTACATGCGGCCCCTTTTGAAGGAGTCGCCAAAGTATTTGCGATCTACGACGCAGAGCGGATGCAACCTGCAGCGGCAAGCGCCCTGCTCAAGACGCTTGAAGAGCCGAGTCCGCTCACTGTGCTGATTCTCATGACGAGCGCTCCGCAAGAGATCCTGCCTACCATTCTCTCGCGCTGCAGCATCCTCCGTTTCCAGCTCCTCTCCGTTGCCCAGATCGCAGAGATTCTAAAAGCAAAAGGTTTCTCGGAGCATTTTGCCGCGCTCGCCCAGGGTTCGGCTGGCATTGCAGTAGAACTCGCAGGGAAGCCTCCGTTGGAGGAACTCCTCTTCCCTCTGCTCGAACAACATCGAGCCTACGCGGACATGATGGCCGCGTTCGAGAAGATCGGGCAAGCGGTCGAGGACGAGGATCCCATGAAACAAAGCCGCAACATCGATCGCCTCTTTGCCGCCCTTTTGATGTGGCATCGCGATCAAACCGCCAGAAGGTTAGGACTACCGCAAGAGCGCCTCTTTTTTCCTCATGCTCCTGCTGCGCATCGCCCCCTCCCAGATTTAAACGATGTGGAACGGGCAGTAGACGTTGCGCGCCTCGCTGTTTCGCGCAATATCCGTTTTTCCACCTGTCTCGAGAAAATATTTAGTAGTATTTGACCCGGTTTTTTTCTACTATTCAAATATGTTTTGGAGCGCATTTTCAAAAACTTTAGCTCTTGCCGCGATTCTCTGTTGCTGTCGTCTGCATGCGGCTTCCAATATGGTGACTAGCAATTCAGACGACTCAACCATGGTTGGCACCCTGCCCTACTGGATTTTGAATTCCAACGCGGGCGATACGATTGATTGCGTAGCGATTATGGGGCTGACGATTACGTTGACCCAATCGCTGCCGGCCATCATCCAGACTCCTTTGACGATCACGGGAAATTCTATGCCTGGAGCGGGGGTGACGATCAATGGAGCCACTACCTTTCAGGCGTTTTCATTCGCAGCCGGAGGTGCGGCGACGTTGAATAAGTTCACTTTGGAAAACTGCGCATCGGTCGGCGGAGCTGGAGGCGCAGGCAATGTAGGAGGAGGAGGGGGAGCCGGCGGCGGCGGCGGCCTATACATTCACAACGGAGCCAGCGTAACTGTTAGCACAATGACCTTCATGAACGATCGAGCGGTCGGAGGAGCGGGCGGGACGGGAAGCATGGTCGGAATGGGCGGAGGCGGAGGCGGAGGAGGTTTCGGCGGAGGCGCAGGAGGTGCGACCGGGGGCGGCGGAGGCGGCGGCCATAGCAATGGAGGCGCTGGAGGCAGCGCGGGGGTGGGCGCCAGCGGAATATTTTTCGGAGGGGGAGGAGGAGGATCGAGCGGCGCTGCAGGTGGCGGAGCCAATAATCACGACGGCGGGATTCTGACGAATCTATACACAGGCGGAACGTCGACAGGTAGCAACGGGGGCGGCGGCGGCGCAGGAGCGGGCGGCAATGGGGCGAACGCGACTTCTACAAGTGGAGCGGCCGGAGGAATTGGTCTGGGCGTGGATAAATTCTTCGGCGGCGGTGGAGGAG
>CAZVXG010000111.1:0-4336 GCA_964631635.1 uncultured bacterium
GGTGTCGGTGGCCAGGCACGCCTTGTAGATCAGAGACGGGAACCGGGCCGGTGCTTTCGATCACATCGTGAGCGTCGTTGTACATGGCGATTCCCGTGGGAAACATCACATAGAGGGTGATGAGCAAAGAGACGCCAGTTAAGACTTGGTTTGGCGGAGTCTGCTGCACGCCGAGTGCTTGCCGGAATAGAGATAGGACCACGACGATTTTCATGAACGAGGTGAGGAGCATGATCGCAAAGGGGAGGAGAGAGAGGCCGGCAAGAACAGCGAGTTTTGTGATGAGGGGAGGGTTCAGGCCGTTTGCGCCCTGATCCACCGCCGCAGCTTGCTGGACTGCTTTCATGGTGGGCGTTTGAGCAGCGCCAGGATTTACGGCCTGTGCGAGCAGAGGCTGCGAGCAGCAAACCAGGAAAAAGAAAAAGAGGCGGAAGAGGCGGAACATTATTTCTCTCTGTAGGATTCGAAAGCGGCTTCGAGAGCTCGCCATTGGTTTTCAAGTTGCGCGTTGATGATACCCGCTTCCGTTTCGATGATGCAGCCGCCTGGTTCGATATCGTCCCGTTCTTGCAGGGTAAGGCTTTGGAGGTGCTCGAAAATCTGCTTCAATTTCGGCTTTTGCTCTTCCAACATAGCAAGATCGGCTTTATTCACATAGATATTGATTTTTTTGTGCTGCGTGACAGGCTTGAGCGAATTGAGAACGATATCGACAATCCGGTCGGGATGGAGCTTCAATTCTTCTCCAATGACTTTGCGTGCAGCGGAGAGGGAAAGAGGGAGGATTTTTTTTTGGATTTCATTTCGAAGCTGCTTCAACTCTTCATCGAGTGCGAACAGGTGTTTGCTTAAGGAATCGAGGCCCGCCTGAAAACCCTCCTGGAATGCAGCTTCTTTTGTCTTTTCGGCTTCGACGGCGGTTTCCTTTTTGAATGCGAACGCTTCCCGCTCTACTTGCTCCAGGATTTCCGCCGCTTCTCGAATCTTAGAAAATGCATTTGCAGGGATTCTTTTTTGTCCGGGAGAAAGGCGCACTTCCTTGCCTGAAATAAGAGAAAAAAGTTTCATTGTATATCCTTGCGCTGGAGCGCCGCTTCGATCTGGCGCACGATCGCTTCGCTGGTCTCGCGCGAGACCTCGCTTAAGCAAAGTTTGGAGAGAACAGTCCCTCTGCCGATATCGAGCCGGTGGCAGATATACCAACAGAAATCGGGAAGTTGGGCCGACAGCGCAGCGCCCAGGCGGGCAAGACCTCTTTTATGCAAGAGAGTGCGAAACGATTCCCCAGTGCCGTCCCAGCCTTCGAATTTGAGCCGCGTAGATGGGAAGGGAAGGTTGGATGCCGCTGTCTGCTTCAAAAATTCTCTCTCCTTCTCAGATAAAAAACTGTAAATTTTTTTCAGAATTTTTGTCTCTACAATTTGCCTCAATTCTGCGGCTAAATCGAAAAGTGAAAGAAAATCGACCAAGTGGATCAGCTTCTTTTTTGTCAGGTGCAAAAGAGGGGTTAAAGGAGAAGGGGGTAGAAAGTCGATGGGCAAGATGTGCTGGATGGGACTGGCTATATGGTCGAGCAGAGTTTGCGTAAAGAACCTTTTTGCCAGACTCCCAAGTTCTTTCGCAGGAAGCGGCGGCAGGCCGATTTCATGGCTCAAGTTCTTGCGGAAGGATTCTGGCAAGACGGTTAAAAAAAGCCTCTGCTCTTGCGGAGCGTAAGATTTTAAGCAGGGCAAGAACCAGGACCAGTGGATCTTGTCCAGGATCTGCGGCTCTTCGGCTTCCGCTTTCATTTCCACTTTGAAAAAAGGCATCGCCTGAAGTTGAATTCGTTCCGCTTCAGGTAAATAATGTTCCAGGGCTGCCCTCCGGTTTTCAGGACAGCGGTTCAATATGGCTTTTAGCACCCATTGACTGGGCTTCCTCATGGATTAGGTCCTATGGAAGGGGGCGGCTCTTTTGTTTTTTTCAGAAAGAAGGGCTGCATTTGGGGATAGAATTTATAGACCATCCAACCAACGCCTGCACACAGCAGCAAAAGGAGAATAATGAGAGAGAAGAAAATGAAGCGGAAGCGGGAGACCGAACTCTGGGTCATGACGAGTCCCCAGATGCTGGCATGGGTTTGCAGGGTATGCTGGCCGATCATCTCGCCGCCAGGGCCCAAGACGATGTCGGTGAATTTCGAGCGATCTGAAATAACCGCGACATCGTCGTAACTCAATCCGTTGACGCTTCCAGCCATGAGCCGCTTGATCTTAATTTCCAGATGGCTATTCGGGTCTTCCAGAATCCCCTGGTGTTTCACGTAGACGGCGGCGGTGGTCTTGGGAACCACTGCGCCGGGAGCGATGGCCCCTCCCCCAGCCTGACTGGGAGGGAAGGAGATCTGTACGTTGGCATCGATGACGCCATCGATTTTTCGGATCGTATTGCGCAACTCTTCGGCAAGTCCCGCCTGGTAGCGGACCGTTTCTTCCAATGTCGAGGACATCAAGCCCGATTTTGCGAACAGTTCCAATAACGTCGTTCCCGTACGGCGGGGCAAGCCTACTTTGTTTAAAATGGCCATCGCATCGATCGAGTGGTCGGCGGCGACCATGATGGAGTATTGGTTGGAAGGAGCTGCCGCACCCACTCCAGTGCTCGGAGCTGCGACTTTTTGCGCATCGATTCCTTTGGAAGCGAGGAAGACGACGATTTCATTGGCGTCCCGCTCGTCGATATTGTTGACTATGCTTTGGTTCGATTCGCATCCCGCCAGCAGAAGAAGCGCCAGCAGAGACATAAGCCAAAGAAACTGTTTTTGCATGGATCCACCTTTCACTCCTTATATCATTGGAAGGTTCACTTCTTCAAGAGCCATTTTGGGCAGTTGCCAAAGTATCCCATCCAATAATGGAAAGCGCCTGCGAGACCTGCCCGATACCGGAGAGCTTTCTGTTTCGCGCCTGAGTCCTTGGTGAAAACACTCTGGAGCGACTTGAGAAGATAGTGGCGCGCCGATTTCCAAAGCTCTGGGAACAGGATGCGGCGGTAGAGCCGCTGCCGTTCGGGGAAGGGACAGTTCCTCTCGATCCATAGGAGGCGGCTCCGCCACCAGAAATAATGCATATGGGGTTTCCCTCCGATGAATGAGGAGGAGACTTTATGCCAAATTTTCGCTTTGGGAGCTGTCCACACCTCTAGTCCGCGGCGCCTCGCGCGAGTACAGAAATCGTTCTCTTCCCAAAATAAGAAGAAGCGAGGTTCTAAAAGGCCGATCGTTTCGGGTACGCTCCGATGCATCAACAGGGCAGCGCCGCAGACGTAATCCACCGGCTCCATCGCTTCGTATGAAGAGCCATCGTCGATTTTCCCAGACGCTGGGGATTCGAATTCCGCCAGATCGGGATTCCAATGGCCGCCCAGGTGGTCGATCGCATTGGGATCGTGATAACGGTAGATTTTCGCTCCCAATATCCTGGCATTCGGCCGGCTGGCCGCCGCGCTGAGAAAGGCCGTGAGGCAATCGGGAGCGACGATCGTATCGTTATTCAAGAGAAGAATCCACTCCGCTCCTTTCGATAGCGCCCACTCGATGCCTCGATTATTGCCTCCGGCAAATCCGAGGTTGGCTCCTGTTTCGAGGATTGGGACGTCTGGAAAAGCTTTGCGGATCGCGAGAACGGAATCATCGGATGAGCCGTTATCGACGATGAGGGTTTGGAACCGGGGGGTTTGGATCTGCTGGAGAGAAGCCAGACATTCGAGGGTATCTTTTTTCCCATTCCAGTTGAGGAGGATGATGAAGAATTTCGGATACTTCACAGGCGAGAAAGATAACACTCCCACCCTTTCTTGCGATAGAGGGCGGCGGCGGCTTTCGGGTCGGGAGCTTGGACGATATCTCTCCCTACGATGATGACATCGCTTTTTTTATCGATGAGAATTTCCTCGGCTGTCCTATATCTTTGACCGAAGGCATCTTTCCCTTTTTGTAGTTTCACTCCGGGAGTGAAGTGGATCATGCCGGGATTTGCACTCAATTGCCTGAGGGAAATGAAGCCGCAGACGAAATCGGCGTGCAATTCCCCCAAACGAACCGCCTTTTTGGCGTAAGCTCCTTTAGCTAGGGTGCCGTCTGAACTCATTTCCGCGAGCAGCAGCAGCCCTTTTCCTCTCGGTAGGCCAATTTGCTTCAACCCTTCGATGATTCCGGGGCCGGGAACGATGTGCGCATTGATCAAATCGGCCCACTCGGCGATCCAATAGATCCCTTTCGCATACTGGAGTGAAACCGTCTGCCCGATATCGGCGAATTTCCGGTCTTCGAAGATCAGGAACTCATGTTTTTCCG
>CAZVXG010000112.1:0-4331 GCA_964631635.1 uncultured bacterium
CGAATTCCTTCGATCTCATAGTTGATGAGATAGGCTTTCTCCTTTTTCGATTTCAGTTTGGCTCGGATCACTTTCAATAAGAGCTGCTCATTAAAGGTAGATGCGCCTTCGGCGACAAAAATCGGATATTGGGAATAAATGTAGGACTGATGGCGGCGGCTGAGCAAGCTGTGCATGCTATGGCCCGCCTCGTGGGCCAGGGTCAGGACATCGTTCAGCGTCCCCTGATAGTTCATCAAAATGTAAGGCATGCTGTCGTAGCAGCCGCTCGAATAAGCTCCTGAGCGCTTGCGCGGAGTCTCATAAGCATCCACCCAACGCTCTTCGATCAATCCTTTCTTCACGTCGGCCTGATAAGCGGCTCCCAAAACAGCTGCCGATTCGATCACCGTCTGGCACGCCTCGGGATAGCTCATCGAAATCTGCACCTGTTCGACCAGGGGGATCATGAGATCGTAGTAATGGAGCTCTGATAAACCGAGAATCTTTTTCCTGAGAGCGAGATATTCGTACATCGCCGGTTGGGCTTTGGCTACGGAGGCGATCAGATTTTCATAAACGATCGGCTCGATCTGATGGGGAAATAAGGCCGCGGTCAAACAGTTGGGGAATTTGCGCGCCTTCGAGTAATAGAGATGGTTTTGCACCTGCCCATTCAGCAATTCGCAAAGAGTGTTGGCATGGGCCTCAAAAGCCTTGTGCAAATTCTGAAAAGCCGTCTTCCGCAAGGCGCGGTCCGGATCGCGCATATAGGAAAGATAGGTGCCGTTGGTCAAAGGATGTTCCTTCCCCTGGCTATCGATAGCTGGAGGAAAGGTCAGGTCCGCATTGTTGAGCGCTCCGAAAGCGCGATAAGAAGTATCGAGCGCCTTGCCGCTAAGGGCCATCATCTCTTCGAGTTCAGCGGAGAGAGTATGCGGGCGCATCCGGCCGATTTTCTCTAAAAAGAATCGATAGGAATTCAAGGCGTTATGCGCAGCCAGCTGCTTGAAATCAGATTCATTCAGGCTTAAGAGTTCCGGTTCGATCCAGGAGTATTCCTGCTGAAAATCGTGGAGCAGGCTTGAAATCAGACCATAATCCCTCTTGAACGCATCGTTCCCGAGATCCTCGTCCATTCTCAAATGGGCATACGTACGGAGCTTCGAGAGCTTGCGATCGAGTCCGAAATAAAGCTCAAAAAAAGTCGCTGCAGCGGAAGGATCGCCCAGCCGCCCTTTATAGGAAGCGATCTCCGGCCAGCGAGGGGTGCTGTCCTGCCCTTTCAGTTCTGCGAATTCCCGGCTCCAGACTTGGGGGTCCGGATAGAGCGCTTCAACATTCCATTTTTCCTGCTTTGTCAGCTCGCCGCGATTCTTGAGCATAGGCCCAGCTCCTTCTAAATCGTTGTATTTTAAGTTGTTTGACGATTCCGTGCAAAGAAAAATTCCACACCACAGCACTGTGGTTAGCAATCTATTTAACGTTCTGCTAAATCCTGTTGCGAAAAACCCCATAATCCGTTATATTCCTTCTTAGAACAATTTAGAAAAACCCGCTCTCAAGACATTCCTCAGGGGGCGGCAAAAACTGGAGAAAAAACATATGGTCCAACAAACCGCAAAGAAAATTACATTAAAACCTTTGGGGAATCGCGTGCTTGTCCAGCGGATGGAACCGCAAGAGACAATGAAGGGCGGGATCATCCTCCCTGACTCCGCGAAGAAAAAACAAGAAACGGCAAAAGTCGTAAGCATTGGCTCGGGTAAAAGACTCGATGACGGCAAGATACTCCCCATCTCAGTGAAGGTGGGCGACGTCATCTTGATGGACAAATACTCTGGACAAGAAGTGACGATCAACGATGAAGAGTTCATGATTCTGAAAGCTGACGACATCATTGCCACGATCGAAGAATAACTTTAGGAGATAAACACAATATGGCACCAAAAAATATTAAGTTCAAGGAAGACGCACGCCAGAAAATTTTGAAAGGCGTCCGTACATTGGCATCTGCCGTTAAAGTGACGCTGGGTCCAAAGGGCCGCAACGTCGTCATCGATTCTAAATTCGGCGCTCCGAAAATCACAAAAGACGGTGTGACGGTCGCAAAAGAGATCGAGCTCGAAGACAAGCACGAGAATATGGGCGCCCAGATGGTCAAGGAAGTGGCCAGCAAGACCGCTGACAAAGCTGGAGACGGCACCACGACCGCGACTGTTCTCGCCGAGGCCATCTATATGGAAGGCTTACGCAATGTCACTGCAGGCGCGAACCCGATGGAAATCAAAAAAGGGATCGAACTTGCTGTCACAACAGTCTGCGATGAATTGAAAAACCTCAGCAAGCCCATTAAAGATTCCAAAGAGATTTCCCAAGTGGCCACCATCTCTGCGAACGGCGACTCAGAAATCGGTTCGATTATCGCTAAGGCGATGGAGAGGGTCGGCAAAGACGGCACGATCACCGTAGAAGAAGCGAAAGGATTCGAAACGACCCTGGACGTCGTCGAAGGAATGAACTTCGACCGGGGCTATTCTTCTGCCTACTTTGTCACCAATGCCGAAACGCTCGTTTGCGAATATGAGAATGCCTATCTTCTCATCTACGAGAAGAAGATCTCCTCCATGAAGGAATTTCTTCCGATCCTCCAAGCTGTTGCCGAGTCTGGCAAACCGCTCGTCATCATCGCCGAGGAAGTAGAAGGGGAAGCGCTTGCGACCCTCGTCGTCAACCGTCTGCGCGCCGGCCTCAAAGTCGTCGCTGTCAAAGCACCCGGCTTCGGCGACCGCCGCAAGGCAATGCTCGAAGACATCGCAATCCTCACCGGCGGCCAGTTCATCAGTGAAGAACTCGGCATCCAACTCGAGAAAGTGACGCTCGATATGCTCGGCCGCGTCAAGAAAGTGATCGTGAAGAAAGACGACACGACGCTCATCGACGGATCCGGCAACAAGAAAGCTGTCCAAGACCGGATCGCTCTGCTCAAGCGCCAGATCCAGGAAGCGACCTCCGACTATGACAAAGAAAAGCTCATGGAGCGCCTCGCGAAACTCTCCGGAGGCGTTGCAGTCATCCGCGTCGGAGCCGCGACGGAAATGGAGATGAAAGAAAAAAAAGATCGCGTCGACGATGCGAAAGAAGCGACCAAAGCGGCAGTCGAAGAAGGGATCGTTCCCGGCGGCGGCGCAGCTCTCATCCGCTGCCTTCCAGTCCTCGAAAAAGCGATCGCGAAACTCTCTGGAGACACCAAGATCGGAGCCGAAATTATCCTCCGCTCGCTCTCCTACCCGCTTCGCCAAATCGCGGAGAACGCAGGCAAGGAAGGATCGATCGTCGTCCAGAAAGTTGCTTCGATGGGCGTGAATGAAGGGTACGATGCGCGTGAAGACGCTTATGTCGATCTGGTAGCGAATGGGATCATGGATCCGACAAAAGTCGTCCGCTGCGCTCTGCAGTTTGCGGCCTCGATCGCTGGACTCCTCCTCACCACAGAAGCGATCATCACTGAAGAAGAGCAGGAAAAACCTGCTGCAGCGCCTGCTGGCGGTGAAATGGACTATTAATCCATCGGGATTAATTCCATCCAATGTGCGAAGGCCCTCGGTTTTCCGAGGGTCTTTTTTTTATCTGCTATAAACAAAAAAACTGAAGAGTTGGCGAGATCTTAGGTCGAGCCCCCGGTAGACGTGCGGGGACATGTCCAACGGCCTATCCCCAAAAACGATGCATTTTCGGGGACCCCCTTCGGCCTGGAGGGTTCTGCGATGTGCGACGTGAACGAAGTGAACGCGCCATCGCAGCCGATGGCTTCAAGGCGCAAAGCGAAATCGAGCGAGAGAAGCGAGCGGGCCCGAACGACGCAGCGGCTGTGCTCTGCACGCGCAAGGAGGGAGGGACGATTTGGCGAAGCGGATTGAAGCTCAAGGGGGCGGCGGGGGACATGCCAGGCCGAAGGGGTCCCCGAAAACGCATCGTTTTTGGGGATAGGCCGTTGGACATGTCCCCGCACGTCTAAAGTAACCGCCTATTCCTATTCTTCATTCATTATCTGCATATCAGGGCTTAACGTAGGCTTTGATGATTTTGATCGGTTGAACAGGCTTGTCGCGTGGATCGGTTTGCGCCGCTTCCATTTTCTTCACGATCTCATACCCGGACGTTACCTCTCCAAAAATCGTATGGCGCATATTGAGCCAGGGCGTCGGAACAACCGTGATGAAAAACTGGCTGCCATTGGTGGCGGGACCGCTATTTGCCATCGCAAGAAGCCCTGCTTTGTCGAATTTCACGCTAGAGAGGCACTCGTCGGCAAACGGCTTATTCCAGATCGACGCGCCGCCGGCTCCGGT
>CAZVXG010000113.1:0-2725 GCA_964631635.1 uncultured bacterium
ATGAGCCATCCGGCAACATGATCATCGATATTGGCGGCGGTACCACCGAGATCGCGATCATTTCGCTCGGCGGCATCGTCGAATCCCGCTCGCTTCGCATCGCAGGGGATGAATTCGACGACTGCATCATCAACTACATGCGCCGCACCTATAATTTAATGATCGGCCCGAGGACTGCGGAAGAGATCAAGATTACGATTGGCTCCGCTTATCCGCTCGGCAATAATGAACTCGAAATGGAAGTGCGCGGACGGGACCAGGTAGCTGGGCTTCCGATTACCAAGCGGATCAATTCCGTCGAGATCCGCGAATGTCTGGCCGAGCCGATCCAGCAAATTATCGAAAGCGTCAAGCTCACTTTGGAAAAATGTCCTCCAGAGCTTGCGGCTGATCTCGTGGAACGGGGCATGGTGCTCGCCGGCGGCGGCGCACTCATGAAAGGGCTCGACAAAGCTCTGATCAAAGAGACCGGCCTTCCTGTCTTCGTCGCGCCTAATCCGCTGCTCGCCGTTTGTCTTGGAACCGGCAAAGCGCTGGAATATCTGGACAAGTTTAAAAAGAAAAAATCGCTTTAAGATGCTGCAACGCTGGATCGATGAAATGGCGGCCCTCTGCCGTCCTGCGCATATCCATATCTGCGATGGCACCGATGCCGAATACGACCGGATCGCCGGGGAAATGGTCAAAGCGGGCGCATTGACGCCGCTCAATCCGAAAATACGCCCCCATAGTTTCTGGTGTCATTCCGATCCCGACGATGTGGCCCGGGTAGAAGAGAATACGTTCATCTGCTCGAAGCGAAAAGAAGATGCGGGCCCTACCAATAATTGGCAAGATCGCGGCGAGATGCACCAGAGGCTCGAAAAACTCTACCGCGGATGCATGGAAGGACGGACGATGTACGTCGTCCCTTACTGCATGGGACCTCTCGGCTCCCCATTTTCCCGCTTTGGCTCCGAGATCACCGATTCTCCTTATGTCGTATTGAACATGAAGCTGATGACCCGGATAGGCAAGCAAGTGCTCGACCGGATGGGGAACGGTTCCTTCGTTCCGGGCGTCCATTCTGTAGGCGTGCCTTTGAAACCGGGCCAGAAAGATGTTCCTTGGCCTTGCAATAGCGCCAATCGATGGATTGTCCATTTCCCTGAAGAGCGCTCGATTTGGTCTTTCGGGAGCGGCTATGGCGGCAACGCCCTGCTCGGGAAAAAATGCTTCGCTCTTCGGATCGCCTCAATCCTGGGGCGCGATGAGGGGTGGCTTGCCGAGCATATGCTGATCCTCGGGATCACCAATCCGAAAGGAAAAAAGAAGTATTTCGCAGCCGCCTTTCCCAGCGCTTGCGGCAAGACCAATCTCGCCATGCTCACTCCGACTCTTCCTGGCTGGAAAATCGAGTGCGTCGGCGACGACATCGCCTGGATGCATATCGGATCCGACGGACGGTTCTATGCGATCAATCCCGAAGCTGGGTATTTTGGCGTTGCTCCTGGAACGTCCATGAAGACCAATCCCAACGCGATGCTCACCTTGCACAAAAACGCTATATTTACGAATGTGGCGCTGACGAAGGACCGCGATGTGTGGTGGGAGGGGATCGGGGGATCTCCTCCGCCCGGCCTCACTTCCTGGTTGGGAAGCCCTTGGGAGAGCGCATCGGGCAAGCCCGCTGCCCATCCCAATTCCCGGTTCACCGTCTCAGCGAAGCAATGCCCCATCTACGATCCGGCGGCCGAGGATCTAAAAGGGGTCCCGATTTCGGCCATTATCTTCGGCGGGCGGAGAGCCTCGACGGTTCCCCTCGTTTTCGAAGCTTTCCATTGGCAGCATGGCGTTTTCCTGGGCGCCAGCGTCTCCTCTGAAACGACGGCCGCAGCGAAGGGAGAGATCGGCAAGATCCGGCACGATCCCTTTGCGATGCTCCCATTTTGCGGCTACAACATGGGAGATTATTTCGCTCATTGGCTTGCAATGGGCAAAAGATCGTGTCCCGAGAAGCTTCCCCGCATCTACTATGTCAATTGGTTTCAAAAGGATGCCGCGGGCAACTTCCTCTGGCCCGGCTTTGGCGAAAATTCCCGCGTCCTCAAATGGATCTTCGAGCGGACGGACGGCCAGGCTTTGGCTGAGCCGTCTCCGATCGGCCATCTGCCCGCCGACCTCGATTTGACGGGTCTCGAAAATATCTCTTTAAAAAAGCTCCTCGAAGTCGATCGGGCCGCATGGCGTCAGGAATGCGAAGAATTAGGGGACTATTTCAAGATCTTCGGCTCCCATCTGCCTCAAGCGTTGCATGAGGAGTTGCAGTCGCTCCGCGCACGCGTTTTCTAGGGAGTGTACCGAAAAGCGACGAAGCAATCTTTACGGTACACTCCCTAAATCATATCATTCCAAAAAAATTTTGCGAAAACCATATCGCGGTTAGCTGGCGTCATGAGTCCGTTTGCGAGAAGTGTTGCGGCAAGCGCAATGCTGTGGATTGGCGTCATTGTGTAAGTATCGAATTCCGTTAGCAACCGTCTCGGCACTCGCTCCGCTTTCGACAAGCACAGCGAGAGTAGCTGGCGTCAAGAGATTAACATTGTGTAAGTATCGAATTCCGTTAGCAACCGCCAGGGCATTCGCTCCGCTTTCGACAAGCGCAGCGAGGTTAACTGGTGTCAAGAGATAAACATTGTGTAAGTATCGAATTCCGTTAGCAACCGCCAGGGCATTCGCTCCGCTT
>CAZVXG010000113.1:2825-4323 GCA_964631635.1 uncultured bacterium
TCGACAAGCGCAGCGATGTTAGCTGGCGTCAAGAGATGAGAATTGCTTAAGTGCAGAATTCCGTCAGCAACCGCCCGAGCATTCGCTCCGCTTGCGACAAGCGCAGCGAGGGTAGCTGGCCTCAAGAGATTGGAGCGATTAACGTCAATCGTGCTAAAGGAGCAAAAGTCCCGATAATAAGCTTGGAGTTCGCCTAAGTAGCGAAGTGCCTGAGAAACCTCATTGGCGTTCTCTCCGCTTTCGACAAGCACAGCGATGTTAGCTGGCGTCAAGAGATTAGGTCGGGCCTCGCTTAAAACGCGAAGTCCCTGGGCAACCGCCAGGGCGTTTGTTCCGTTTACGACAAGCGCAGCGAGGTCAGCTGGCGTCAAGAGATTAGGTTGGGCTTCGCCTAAGACGCGAAGTCCCTGGGCAACCGCCAGGGCATTCGCTCCGTTTTCGACAAGCACAGCGATGTTAGCTGGCGTCAAGAGATTAGGTCGGGCTTCGTTTAAGACGCGAAGTCCCCGAGCAACCACCAGGGCGTTTGCTCCGCTTGCGACAAGCGCAGCGAGGTCAGGTGGCGTTAAGAGATTAGGTTGGGTTTCGCTTAAGATGCGAAGTCCCCGGGCGACCGTCAGGGCGTTCGCTCCGCTTTCGCCAAGCGCAGCGAAGGTATTTTGCGTCAAGAGATTGGCCTGTATTAATAAGCGGAGTGCATGCTCAGCATCCACGTCATTCGCTCCAATGGCGACAAGCACTGGGATAAGCATTTTGACAAGCGCATCAAGATTAGCTGGCGGCATTCGTCCGTTTGCGAAAAGCATATCGCGGTTAGCTGGCGTCATGTCTCCGTTTGCGAAAAGCGTTGCGGCAAGTGCAACGCTGTGAGTTGGCGTCATTCGTCCATTTGCGAAAAGCACATCGCAGTTAGCTGGCGTCATGTCTCCGTTTGCGAAAAGTCTTGCGATAGACGCATTTAAAGGCCGGTCACCACAATGCTCCCTAACCCTTCGCACGCATCTGCGGATCGTGTCAAATGTCATCCCTCCTGCGATTATTGTTCCTTCTGCCAGTGCTGTGAGAGTTGTGTTTGAGGTTCCGACTGCCGGTCTGGCAACTACGCCAATTCCGACCCCGGTTGTTATCTCGGGACTTATTCTTGTTATTGATGCTGCCACAAATACTCCATTTTTTGTATTCAGCGATGTGCATCTTCCGGGTGGAGATCGAGAACGAATTCTAGAGACAAATTCCGCTTCGATGCGATCTCTTCCGGAGCGAACCTTTTTTAGGAACGAGGGAACACCTCGCTTGGTTTGAAGAAGAGGCCGATCTCAGACTTGGCTGTTTGCAGGCTGTCTGAGCCATGGACGGCGTTCCGTTCAATGCTCGTAGCGAAATCGGCGCGGATCGTTCCTGGGTTTGCTTTGGAAGGATCGGTCGCTCCGATGATTTCACGGTTGCGGGCGACGGCGTTTTCTCCTTGAAGCACCATCATGAGGATGGGACCCGAGGT
>CAZVXG010000114.1:0-4313 GCA_964631635.1 uncultured bacterium
AAGAAAAGATATCGCCCTGTTTTTCAATACAGATGGCGACATCGCCTCTTTGGGCGATTTTGTGCAAACCTTCATCGCCTATTTCCAAAAATGGAATTGCCCTAAATATCTCGCCGGCTGCAGTTACGGAACGGTCCGGTGCTGCGGTTTATCCGAATATCTTTTGTCCTGCGATTTCAGCCTCCATGGGATCATTTTGCTCAGCTCTGCGATGGACTATTCTACGCTGCTCGCCCAGCATAACCAGCCTCTCCCCGATTGCCTTTTGATCCCAACGTTCGCTGCGACCGCCTGGTATCACGGCCGTCTTTGGCCAGACGCCTCTCTGGAAGAAACCGTCGATTACGCCCGTCGATTCTGCTACGACGATTACGTTCCCGTTATGCTTCAGCCCACCCGCCTCAGCATCCAGGAACAAAATGCCTTCTATGCGAGATTATCGGAACTCATTGGACTGAATTTCGAAACTGTCCGCCGCTACTGCGGCCGATTCAATGAGGAACTCTATACGACTGAATTTATGGCCTCGGATCGACGGGTGATTGGAAGCCTCGACACTCGCTATTCCGGAGATCTCAGTTCGATGATCCGGAAATCCAGGGATCCCAGCTATCGAGACATGCAGGGAATCTGGTGTGCGTTCCACTCTTATCTCCAGCAAGAACTCTCAACGCATCGTCCTTTCGAACCTTACGTTCCTTATTCCCAACAAGACTGGGATTTTTCTACCCATGACTCGATCGCTTGGCCCGATGTCTTCCAAAGAGTTTGCCGCGCCCTGATCCACAATCCTTCCATGAAGGTATTTTCCGGTTCCGGTTATTACGATTGCTGCACTCCGTTCGCTGCGACGGAATATTGCTTTGCTCACATGGATCTTCCTCCCTCTTACAAAAGAAATCTCCAATTCGAATACTATGAAGCTGGGCATGGGTTTGTATTTGATGCCCCCTCGCTGAAAAAACTCAAGAAGGATCTCGTCAAGTTCTATGAACGTTAAGCTTGGTTTGATCGGGTCTACGGGGCGCATGGGAACGGCGATCCGCGCGCTCGCCGCCCAAGATCCAGCATTTTCGATCGGAGCCTCTTTCCACAGCGGACATCTCCCCGATCCCACAGCCCCCGTCGATCTGTTCCTCGACGTCTCGCTCCCCTCCGCTCTTTCCCATAATCTTCGGGCTGCTATTCTCTGTAAAAAACCGCTGGTCGTCGGCACCACGGGACATGCAAATCTCGACATGCTGAAAGAGGCGTCCCAATTCATCCCCATTTTCTATAGCCCCAATTTTAGTCTGGGAATGGCCCTGATGCGCCGCGCCGCAGTGGAATTTGGACGCAAGTTCCCCCACGCCGCCCGCATCGATCTGATTGAAACCCACCATACTGAGAAACGAGACGCCCCCAGCGGATCGGCCAAAACATTAGCGGCGGCGATACGGGAAGTGCATCCTGCGCCAGTCCATATCCAGTCGATCCGTTCCGGCAACCTTGCAGGGGAGCATTCGCTCCATTTCAATACGGACGAAGAGCGGCTCACGCTTATTCACCAGGCACATAGCCGCGACGCCTTCGCGCGCGGCGCGCTCGCCGCGGCCCAGTTCCTCGCAAAGCAGCCCTCCGGATTCTATGGAATGGACGATTTGATCGGCTGACCTTGCTCAAAAACAAGGGGAGCCGTCATAGTTATACCATTATGCAACAGCTCATGATCCGCAATTTTTCGATCGGCGCAGGCCAGCCGCTCGCTGTTATCTGCGGGCCTTGCGTGATCGAAGGGGAAGACCATACCCTCGTTTGCGCCGAAGAGTTGAAGATGATCTTCAGCGCTTTTCCTTTTTCCTTTATCTTCAAAGCCAGCTACGACAAAGCAAATCGCTCATCGATCCAATCGTTCCGAGGTCCTGGGCTGGAAAAGGGACTTGCCATCTTGCAGAAAGTCCAGAGAGAATGCGGACTGCCTGTCCTCACGGACATCCATTCTCCCGAAGAGGCCGCCGCCGCTGGCGCTGTTTGCGAAATGATCCAGATTCCTGCATTCCTCTGTCGGCAAACCGACCTTCTCGTAGCCGCGGCCGCTACGCCAGCTGCGATCAATGTCAAGAAAGGGCAGTTCCTCTCTCCATGGGACATGAAAAACGTAGTTGATAAACTTGCTTCTTGCGGCAAAAAGCGGATCCTTCTCACTGAACGGGGTGCCTCGTTCGGCTACAACAATCTCGTCAGCGATATGCGCTCCATTCCGATCTTGCAGAGTTTAGGGGTCCCCGTTTGCTTCGATGCCTCCCACTCCGTGCAACTCCCCGGAGGTCTTGGAACCGCATCCGGCGGACAGCGGGAATTCATCCCCACCCTCGCGAAAGCTGCGGTTGCCGCAGGCTGCAATGCGCTTTACATCGAAGCGCATCCCGATCCCGCTTCGGCAAAAAGCGATGCAGCCTCCGTCTACCCTTTCGATCAATTGAAGGCGCTGCTGAGGCAAATAGAAAGAATCTACGACGCATGTTCCATAGAATCCTTTTCATCAGCGCGGGATTGATCGTCTTCTCCGCTGCAGCCATTTGGTATTGCCATATCCGTCTTCGCGGCGAGGATTCTTATGCCTATGCCAAGCTTGTCCAGGAAAGCGCGGATCTCCGTGCGACAAGCGCTCTCGAGCAATCGCCGATCCGCCAATTGCGGCAAGGAGTGCGCAAGGATGTCTGGATCATCAAAGATGAAGAGCGGCGCCACGCTTCGATTGAGAGCGCATATTCCGATCTCTTCCTCACCCAGGAAAAAAGGATCGTGGATGCGGTCGAGAATCTGCAGAAAATCGAAGGGCGGTTCTCAGAAGGAATCGGGCCATGCCGGCATCTTGCAGCTGATCTCGGCACGCTCCACTTCCCTCACTCTTGTTTTCAAGCCCATGGTCTTTGCGCGGAAGACGCCGCTTCCAGCCTGCTAAGGTCGTCTCACGCTGAATATGCGAAAGACGCGCTTATTCTATCGGGCTCTTTTGAAATCGAACATCCTCTGGGCCGGCTCACTGGCCAAAAAGGAATCTTGAACCATCCTCCTCTTGACGGCAATGCGCCAAAACAAGGATCGCGCCTGGTGCTCGAAGATGGAGTCTTTTTCAAAATGAACCAAAGTCCATTTTCCATTTCGTCCAGGCGGCTGGAGGCCACATTGCCCTCTTCCGCACCAGTTTCTTCCTTGCAAACCATCCAATTTTTCGACGATGTCGTCATCCGCTCAGAGACCGACGCAACCTGCGCATTCGGCGATTCGGCTTTGGCCAGCAAAGAATCCCTGATCCTCCTCCCCGCCTCACCCAGCTCATGCTGCAGGCTCATTCATGGCGCTGACAAAGTCGAGGGACAAGAAATGCGGTTCCTGATGGAAGCAAAAGAACTCTTCTGCCAGCTCCCGCGCGGAAAATTGGGAGATCAAGGGATCCTCTTTTCTTCGGAAACAGGCCGCGTCATTTTCGGAGAACAGTTGCAACCCGCCACGATCTTATTGGAAGGAAATGTGCGCCTCATCTCTCAAATTGACGGCAAGGAGAGTTTTGCCCTTGCCGATTCCGCTATTTTTCATACGATGGAAAAGAAGCTGCTCCTGGAAAGCGCCCCTTCCAAACGGGTCCTCTTTTGGCAAGAAGGGCTCGAACTCAGCGCTCCTGCCATACACATCCAGGATGTAGTGCAAGGAATCGGCGACGTCCGGCTCATCTTCGATCCGGAAGAGAAAAACCTCGTCAACCGCTTTCACAAACAGGGCTTGTAATACCATTTATGAACCTATTGGAAGCAAAAAATCTGGTGAAGCGATATGGAGGCAACCCCGTTGTAAACGGCCTTTCTTTCACCGTGCAAAGGGGCGAAGTGGTCGGATTGCTCGGACCGAACGGCGCGGGCAAAACAACCGCTTTCTATATGACAATCGGATTGATCCGCCCTGATGAGGGGCAAGTCTTTTTCAAAGGCAAAGATGTCACCTCATCCCCGGTCCATCAACGAGCAAAAATGGGGTTCGGATACCTCGCTCAAGAACCTTCCATCTTCCGCTCGTTGAGCGTCGAGGACAATATTCTTTGCATCCTCGAAACTCTGGATATCGAAAAAGCAGAGAGGGAGCAGCGCCTTTCAGAACTTTTGAACGAACTGCACCTCGCACATCTCCGGAAAAGCAAAGCCGTTTCACTATCGGGAGGAGAACGGCGGCGGCTCGAGATCACCCGCGCCCTCGTCACGAACCCTTCCCTCCTTCTCTTGGATGAACCCTTCGCGAATATCGATCCCCTTGCCGTTGCCGACGTGAAGCATCTCATT